>JAFWLX010000164.1 GCA_017510875.1 Atopobiaceae bacterium
GCCGTAGTTGCCGTCGAGAAGACCGACCTTGTACACGTAGGTCGAGATGATCTCGGAGGTGGCGAGGTTGAGGTCGGTCTGGAGGGCGTAGGCCTTCTCAAAGCCGACGCTCATGATGTTGCCGACGCTCATGATGAACTGGATGAGGACGGTGTCCTTGATGGCGGGCCACTCAACGGCCTTGATCTGCTGGATGATGTTGGCACCGTCGATGACCGCGGCCTCCTTGAGGTCCTTGGATGCGTTGGAGAGGGCGGCCGTGTAGATGATGGAACCCCAGCCAGCGCCCTGCCAGATGCCGGAGGCGATATAGATGGTGCGGAACGCCGCAGGCATGGTCATGAAGTTCCAGTTGGTACCGAGCAGCAGGTTGATGAGGCCCGTAGGTGACAACAGAATGCGGACAATACCGCAGAGCACGATGACCGAGATGAAGTTGGGCAGATACAGCACGAGCTGGATCTTCTGCTTCAACTTGGTGCTCAGCACGCGGTTGAGCAGGAAGGCCAGCAGAATGGGAGCCGGGAAGCCCCACAGGAGGCCAAACACACTCAGCTTGAGCGTATTGGCAAGATAGCGCATGAAGTCGGGTGACGACAGGAAGCGCTGGAAGTGCTTGAAACCGACCCACTCGCTACCGAACACACCGCGGAACGGGCTATACTCCTCGAACGCGATGAGCACGCCGCCCATAGGAATGTAGCGGAATATGATGGTCAGCAGGAATGCCGGCATGATGAACAGCACGTAGAGCTGCCAATGCTGACGAACATAGACCAAGGTGTTGTGTAGCGTTCCCCCTCCCTTCTTGCTTGAGACGCCGCCGGACGTAGCATCGCTCATGGTGAATCTCCTCTCCCTAGGTGATAATCCCATTCACTGTGCATTTGTAAAACTTGCCCAATACTGCACAATTACAAAGGTAGGAATCTGTTAGCTATTTGTCAATTAGAAATCGCCAGTTGAAGCTCATTTAATTGTCAATTGCACTCTGCAAACGACATGATTGCACCTAAACGTTAGGTCCGATTACACAGTTTCTTGGTGGTCCTGATGTCTGTATCAACCACCATTACTATTTCGTTCAATTTGATGACTATCATCTAGGGTTTTGTACACACCTACCAATAGTGCATTCGCAATATATTTGCTTCTTACATTTGGGAAGTGTGCGTGTCCTACCCAATTGCCTGTAGTTTTGAAAACGAGATGTGCTCATCTTGTTTATAACGTGCGATTGCCGAGCTTTAACTCACCTGTAATTGACCTTCTGCGAAACTAAGCTATACGTACTGGTTCGGCCGAGACAGAAAGGCGAACGCAATGGCAAAGAGCGAGCTTGTTCATTACAAGGGCTTTGAGGACTTCATCTATGGGATGGCTGCGGAGCGTCCGCACGCCATCATGCTGCTGTGCGAGCGCGACGGCAAGCTGTGCCGCGTGACGTGGAAGGACTTCGCGGACGACGTGACCGCACGTGTCGCAGAGCTTCGCGAGAGCGACAAGACCTGCGTTGCCATCATGAGCGATGGCAGCTATGACTGCGTGCGCGAGATCTTCGCCGCCAACATTGCCGGTCTGCAGATTGCCATGCTTGATGCGGGCGTGCCCGACGCAATGCTCGGCCAGCTGCTCCCCTACGTGGACGCCGATATGCTGTGGTCCTCCAACGAGAAGCGCAAGGAGGCACTTGCGGGTGCCCTCGTCGGCACCAAGGTCGACGGCAAGGGCCGCATGCTCTTCTTCACGAGTGGCACGACTTCCCGTCAGAAGGCAGTTGTGCTTACCGACCCCAGCCTCATGTCTGCAGCCTTCTATGGCAGCAGCACTCTTCCCGTCGGATCTGGCGACGTCCTGCTGTGCGTCCTTCCGCTGGGCCACGTGTTCGGATTCGTTTGTGGTCTTCTGTGGCCGCTTCTCTCCGGCGCGACGGTAGCACTCGGGCGTGGCGGCCGTCACGTCTTTGACGACTGGACCTTCTTCCGTCCGACAGTCACCTCCGTGGTGCCCATCCTGCTCGAGCACCTGCTGCGTCGCGACCTTATCAACCCCGAACTCAACACCATCCTGGTCGGCGCGGGCGACTGCTCGCCCGAGCGTCTTGCGGAGGCAAAGGAGCGTGGCATCCGCGTGTCCTTCGGCTATGGCCTCACCGAGACCAGCTCCGGCGTCGCCATCAGCATGGGCGACGACCCATTTGCCATGACCGTCTGCGACGGCTGCACCATCACTCTTGCCGACGACGGCGAGGTTCTCATCCAGTCTCCCGGCAGCCGGATGCAGGGCTACTACAAGCTCCCCGCAGATACCGCGGAGGTGCTTATCGACGGCGTGCTGCACACCGGTGACCTTGGTAGCTTTGACGCAGACGGCAACCTGCACATCCAGGGCCGCAAGAAGGAGGTCCTGGTCATGCCTGGCGGCACCAAGATCTTCTTGCCTGAGTACGAGCGCCAGATCTCCGAGGAGCTCGGCACGAGCGAAGTCGCAGTTGTCCTGCGCAAGGGCATGCCGGTCCTCGTTCTCGACGACCTGAAGGATTCCGCAACCGAAGCCGTGCTTTCTCGTGTAAAGGGTGCCATGGAAGGCTGGGATCGCAGCCAGCAGCTGGCGGACGTTGTGGAGCTTGGCCGCGAGCTTCCGCGCACCGCTTCCGGCAAGATCCAGCACTGGATGATCCAGGCAGAGCTCGACCAGCGCTGGGCAGCCCTGAAGGATCGCGCCCGCAAGGTAGCCGGCCTTGACGATGATGAGCCCGAGGCTAAGGCCGAGGAAGCCGTTGCCGAAGCTGAGGCGGAGCCGATCGCCGAGGCAGAGGCTGTCGCTGATGCCCCGGAGCCGATCGCTGAGGCAGAGGCCGCCACTGAGGAGACCACCGAGGAGTAGACGCTCCCGCTAGGTGCCATCCAACCGCTCGTTGGCCAATTGCCAACGAGCGGTTTTCTTTTCCTACGCATACAATCTATGCATCCAATTCGCAGCACAGAGCATATGAACATGAGGAGAGCGCCATGCCAGGACAAGGCAGACCCGGGGGATATGCGGCACGAAGCTTCCTGACCGAGGAGGAGAAGGCCAACGCACCGAAGGTCACCAAGGAGCTTCTCCTGCGAATCCTTGGCTACCTCAGGCCATACTGGCTGCAGTTCCTCTTGGTGTTCGCGGCCATCATGGTGTCGTCGGTTGTGGGACTGCTCCCCTCGCTCATCACCGGACGCATCGTCGACACGGCCCTCGTGGGCAATGACCTCGGCCTCCTCATTCGGCTCCTCTTCATGGCGCTTGGCGCGATGCTTGCCAGCCAGCTCATCGGCGTGCTTGAGAACTATGTCAACTCATGGATCAGCCAGCGCATCATCTTTGACATGAAAAACGAGATGTACGCGCACCTGCAAAACATGCCTCATGCTTTCTTCACCACCGAGAAGCAGGGCGACA
>JAFWLX010000165.1 GCA_017510875.1 Atopobiaceae bacterium
AACAAATCGCATTTCCGTCTTAACACCCTTGATGCGGCTGACTTCCCCGAGTTCCCGGCCTTTGCGCTCGAGCGCTCCATCGAGCTGCCCAGCGAGCTGCTGGCTAGCATGGTCGACAAGGTGTACAAGGTTACCTCGCGCGACACCTCGCGCCCCATCTTGCAGGGCGTCCTGCTCTCGGTTGAGGAGAACACCATTCGTCTGGTGGCCACCGACTCCTATCGCCTGGCCGTATGCGATTCTAACGTGGAGACCTCATCTGCCAGCGAGGCCTTTGTAACCATTGTGCCGGGCACCACGTTCCACGATGTGCTCTCGCTACCGTCCATGACCGAGGAGATTCTGGTGGGCACCACCGAGAGCCAGGTGGTCTTTGTGTTTGGAAACACCACCTACGTCTCGCGCAAGATTGAGGGCAACTTCCCCAACTTCCGTCAGCTTCTTCCCAATAGCTGCAAGACCTCGGTGAAGCTTGACTCGGCAGAGCTCTCTGGAGCACTCAAGCGCGTGTCGGTCATCGCCGCGTCCAATCCCTCGGTGCGCTTTGACGTTGACGTGGACGGAAAGCTGGTGCGCCTCTCGGCATCCTCGCCTGACCAGGGCGAGTCGTCCGAGATGGTGGATGCCGACATCGAAGGCGAGAGCATGGCCATCGCGCTCAACTTCCACTACGTGTTTGACTGCGTGAATGCGGTGGGGTCGGTTGATGAGCTTACGTTGGAGCTGCAAGGATCCATGCAGCCGGCCATCTTCAAGGCGTACGGCAAGATCAACTACCTCTACTTGCTCATGCCGGTATGGATGTAGCGCGTGGGCCTGCTGGTTGACACGCTTGAGCTACGCGATTGGCGCAACTTTGAGCAGACGGATATAGCCTTCTCGCCTGGGATGACGGTTCTTGTTGGTCCCAATGCGGTGGGCAAGACCAACACGGTCGAAGCGCTGCAGCTGCTTACGGCGGGTGCGTCGTTCAGAAAGCCACGACCTGCGCAGCTGGTGCGCGAGGGCGCACAGGGTGCCAAGGTCACGGCTCACCTGCGTGGCGACGGGCGGGTGATTGACGTGTCGTGTCTGGTAGAGTCGGGACGACGCAAGTTTAGGCGCAATGGCAAGCCCTGTCATGCGTCCGACGTGCCCGAGACGCTCATGTCGGTGCTCTTTAACCCCGATGACCTTGCCTTTGTAAAGCGTGGGGCCTCGCAGCGCAGGGAGGAGCTCGACTCGTTTGGTCGGCAGGCCAACCGCGGCTTTGCCAAGGTATTGGCGGCCTATCAGCGGGCGGTGGAACAGCGTAACCGTCTGCTTAAGGAGGACGTTCCCAGCTTGGCATTGCTCGATGCCTGGGACGCATCGGTTGCCGTGGGAGGTGCTACGCTCCTTTTGGCCCGGCTTAGGCTGTTTGAGCGGCTGGTGGCCAAGGTGGGCGAGGTATATGCACAGATCTGTGGAGGCGAGCGCCTAAGCTGCGGATACGAGTGTACGTTGGGAGACGACGTGGCTGGCATGGGCCGCGACGAGCTGACGGCGCGCTATCTTCAGAGACTGGGGGAGTCTCGTACGCATGACCTGCGCAGGCAGCAGACCACGGTGGGGCCACATCGCGATGATGTGACGTTTCTCTTGGATGGGCGCGACGCGCGCAACTATGGCTCGCAAGGCCAGCAGCGCTCTATCGTGTTGGCATGGAAGATGGCCGAGGTGCAGATGTCGGCCGAGATTCTAGGGGAGCAGCCGCTATTGCTTCTGGACGACGTTATGAGCGAGCTTGACGAGAGACGTCGTGCGGCCGTGGTGAGCTTTGTACAGGGTGGCATCCAGACGGTGGTCACCACTACCAACTTGGGATACTTTCCTCCCCAGCTGCTGGAAGCCTCAAAGGTGGTGAGCTTTGATGTCTAGCTGGGAGATGGAGTTTGGTTCAAAGCCGCCGGCGCATGTGGATGGCGTGCTGCGCGAGGTGGTGGATGGCCAGATGGCGGCCCACATGAGCGCAAACCAGCGTGCCGCGCGGGCGTGGTATCGAGCAAATGGAACCCGCGAGCGCAAGCACACGGCCGGAGTCTTTCTTAAGCGTGCTCGTGTACAGGGAGCGGCGCCTATATTGGGCGTGTACGTTGACTCGCATGCCATGGCCACCGACTTGGGCGTAAACAAGGACATCTACCTGGCGCGTCTCTCAAATGTGGGTTTTGAGGTGTCGGGGATAGAGTTCTTAGTCTCTCGCAAGCCCCGCCAAGCGAGTGGGTCCATCCGTAAAGAGCCACCCGTACGGTACGAGCTTCCAGAGCTGACACCCGACGAGCTTGAAGAAGTGAATGCTCTGGTTGCAGAGCTACCCGAGTCTCTTCGTGCCAGCGCTTCTCAGGCCGTAGCACTCTCAATGAGAAGAGAAAAGCTCAAAAGTACCGATAATTGAAAAACAGTGCCCAGAAGGCCCTCTGAGTTGCGCAGATGAGTTATCAACATGTTTTCAACAACAGAAATCGTGTAGGCCAAGCAAATCATGCGCCCAAAGTAGTAGAATGAGCCTTCATGCCGTGCGTCAAGGGGCAAGGGATACGTCCTTGCGCCCCAGATCTTGGGTTTGGGAGTGTGTACCCCTTTCCCGCATTGGCAGACAGAGCAAGCAAGCGAGTAAGGAGCAACGTGGCTAAAAAGAATCAGGCTGCCTACGATCAACATAGCATCAAGGTGCTTGAGGGACTTGACCCCGTACGCAAGCGTCCGGGCATGTACATTGGCTCGACCAGTGCCTCTGGTCTCCACCATCTGGTGTGGGAGGTCGTGGACAACTCGGTTGACGAGGCAATGGCCGGATACTGCACCAAGATCAAGGTCACCGTTCACCCCGACAATTCGGTGACGGTAGAAGACAACGGGCGCGGCATTCCTGTGGCGCGCCATCCGCAGAAGAGGATTCCCACCCTCGAGGTGGTTCTCACCGTGCTGCACGCGGGAGGCAAGTTTGACAACGACGCCTACAAGGTGTCGGGCGGCCTGCATGGCGTGGGCGTCTCGGTGGTAAATGCCCTCTCCAAGAGGCTCATTGCGCGCGTCAAGCGCGATGGCGGCATCTACGAGATGGAGTTTGCGCGTGGCAAGACCGTGCGCAAGATGGAGCAGGTGGGCAAGACCAAGACTACCGGTACCTCAATAACCTTCTGGCCCGACGACGAGATCTTTGAGACTACCGTCTTCAACTTTGACACCCTGCACGACCGCCTGCAAGAGACGGCCTTCCTCAACAAGAACCTCAAGATCGTCTTGGTTGACGAGCGCGAGCTTGAGCCGCGTGTGGTTGAGTTCTGCTACTCGGGCGGCATCGTGGACTTTATCAAGTTCCTCAATGACGAGAAGACCGTGCTGCCGGGGTTGTCCCGTCCCATCTACATCAGCGGTACCTCGGCACCCGACGCACCTGCCACGCAAAAAGGCGAGGTAGAGGTTGCCATGCAGTGGAACACTGGCTTCTCCGAGACCGTGATGAGCTTTGCCAACGACATCTACACCGATGAGGGCGGCATGCACCTGGAGGGCTTCCGCACGGCGCTTACCAAGACCATCAACGACTATGCCCGCTCGCACAAGCTGCTTAAGGACAAGGATCCAAACCTCACGGATGACGACATTCGCGAGGGCCTGACAGCAGTCATCTCGGTCAAGCTGCCCGACCCGCAGTTTGAGGGACAGACCAAGGCAAAGCTGGGCAGCTCGTATATGCGTACGCTTACCAACAAGATTGTCTCGCAGGGCATGAGCGACTACCTCGAGGAGCATCCCAACCAGGCTAAAGAGATCTTCAAGAAGGCTAGCCAGGCTGCCAAGGGTCGTCTTGCTGCCCAGAAGGCGCGCCAGGCAACCCGCCGCAAGGGTCTGCTTGAAAGCGCCAGCTTGCCGGGCAAGCTGGCCGACTGCTCGGTGCGTGATGCCGAGATGACCGAGCTCTTTATTGTAGAGGGTGACTCCGCAGGTGGCTCGGCCAAGATGGCTCGCGACCGCTCCATTCAGGCTGTGCTCCCACTGCGCGGCAAGATCTTGAACGTCGAGCGTGTGCAGGAGCACCGCGCCCTTTCGAGCGAGACCATTACCTCGCTCATCACGGCCATTGGCACGGGCATTGGCCCCGACTTTGACATCAACAAGGCCCGCTATCACAAGATCGTGATCATGACCGACGCCGACGTTGACGGCGCGCATATCCGCATCCTGCTGCTCACGTTCTTCTATCGCTTCATGAAGCCCATGATTGACGCCGGTTACATCTATGTGGCTCAGCCGCCACTGTACCAGCTTAAACCCAAGGGCAAGAAGAACGGAAAGTACCTCTACACCGACGAGGAGCTGGCGCAGGAGGCTGCAAAGTTTGAGGATTCCACCAAGTACACCGTGCAGCGCTACAAGGGTCTGGGCGAGATGGACCCCGAGCAGCTGTGGGCAACCACGATGGAGCCCAAGAACCGCATCATGCTGCGCGTGACCGTGGAAGATGCCATGGCGGCAGATCGTGCCGTGGCAAACCTCATGGGCAACCAGGTGGAGAAGCGCAGGACCTTCATCCAGACGCACGCCAAGGATGTTCGCTTCTTGGACATCTAACCTGCGGGAGGGCCAAGGAATCTTTGTTTTGCGCTCGCCCTTCGCCGCACTAGGGTTTGGGCTTCTGACTCTGACCTGCTACAGAGGTCGCGTAAACAAAGATTCCTTGGCCCCGCGCCAGTCGGATGGAGCTTAAGCCACGCCCTTATCGAGCGTGGGATGAAGGTCCAGACGACTTCAAATGCAAAGTGCTGGTAGATAGTCAACCACTCTTGAAGGATTATTTATGGCTGATAACGATAAAGATTTGTTTGGTGAGGACGAGGAGCGGGACCTCGACGAGGAGATTGCGGCCGACGGCGAGGACGAGATTGACGAGATCTTTGACGGTGACGAGGACGACTCGAAGGCAGAGGCGGACGAGGATGACGAGGCGGACGACGACGAGGATGACGCCGACCTGGTAGAGGTTGAGTACGACGAGTACGGCGACCCCATTGTTCCCGAGCGCAGTCTTGCGGGCGCGGGTCTCTCGCATACCATCTCTGACGAGGCCGGCACCCGTCTTGACCTAACTGACATTCATGGTGGCACCCTCAAGCCCATCGAGATGAGCCAGGAGATGAAGACCTCCTTCCTCGAGTACTCGATGTCGGTCATTGTGGCGCGCGCCCTGCCTGATGTGCGCGACGGCTTAAAGCCGGTACATCGCCGCATTCTCTACGCCATGAACGAGGCCCACATTGTTCCGTCGCGTCCGCACAAGAAGAGTGCGTGGACCGTGGGCGAAGTCATGGGTAAGTACCACCCCCATGGCGATGCCGCCATCTACGATTCGATGGTGCGTATGGCGCAGGACTTCTCCATGCGCCTGCCGCTGGTTGACGGCCACGGCAACTTTGGCTCTATCGATGGTGACCCTCCAGCAGCCATGCGTTACACCGAGAGCCGCCTGACATATGCCGCCATGGAGATGCTGCGCGATCTGGACAAAGAGACCGTTGATCTGCAGCCAAACTACGACGAGTCTCTCTCCGAGCCTGCAGTTTTGCCTGCACGCTTCCCAAACCTGCTGGTAAATGGCTCGTCGGGCATTGCCGTGGGCATGGCGACCAACATTCCGCCGCACAACCTGAATGAGGTCATTGCTGCCGTCGACATGATGATCGACCAGCCCGACTGCACGGTTGATGACCTCATGAAGGTTCTTCCCGGTCCCGACTTCCCCACCGGTGGCATCATCATGGGCACCGACGGTATTCGCGAAGCCTATGAGACTGGTCGTGGAACCATCACCGTACGTGCCAAGGTGCATGTGGAAAACATTGGCAAAGGCTCGCGCCAGCGCCTGGTGGTGACCGAGATTCCCTATCAGGTGAACAAGGGAACCCTGCAGGAGCGCATTGCACAGCAGGTCAACGAGAAGCACATCGAGGGCATCTCGGACATGCGCGACGAGTCAAACCGCAAGGGCATGCGTATTGTCATTGACCTCAAGAGTGGTGCCGTGCCACAGGTGGTGCTTAACAACCTGTACAAGCGCACGCAGCTGCAGGCCAACTTTGGTGTGATCGATCTTGCGCTGGTTGATGGTGTGCCTCGCACGCTCTCGCTGCCCGAGATGCTGCGCCACTACATTGACCACCAGGTTGATGTGGTCACCCGTCGCACGCAGTTTGACCTGGATAAGGCCCTTAAGCGCGTGCACATCTTGGAAGGCCTGCTCATTGCCGTCGACAACATCGACGAGGTCGTTCACATCATTCGCTCGTCGCACGACGACGCCGAGGCCAAGGCTCGCATGCACGAGCGCTTTGGTATCGATGACGTGCAGGGCGAGGCCATTTTGCAGATGCGTCTGCGCCGCCTGACGGGACTTGCCCGCGACGAGCTGGTGGCCCAGATTGCCGAGCTGCACGAGCGCATTGCCTACTATCGCGACCTGCTCGACCATCCCGAGAAGATCTTGGGCGTCATCAAGGACGAGCTGGCCGTCATTGGCGAGCGCTTTGGTAACAAGCGTCGCACGCAGATCACCGGTGTTGCGGCCGAGGACCTTGACGTCGAGGACCTCATTGCCGAGGAGGACATGGTTGTCACCTGCACGCACGCAGGATACGTCAAGCGTCTTCCGGTGGCCACCTATCGCTCACAGAAGCGTGGCGGCAAGGGCATCCAAGGCCTCTCGCTTAAGGACAATGACTTTGTCGAGGACCTGTTTGTGGCGAGCACACACGACTTTGTGCTGTTCTTCACCAACAAGGGCAAGGTGTACCGTGTAAAGGTGCACGAGCTGCCCACCGGTACCCGCTACTCACGCGGGTCCGCGCTGGTCAACGTGCTGCAGCTTGACGAGGGCGAGCATCCTACCGCCGTTATCACCTGTCGTAGCTTCCCGTCCGACGAGTACCTGCTGTTTGCCACCAAGAGCGGCATGGTCAAGAAGACGGCCATGAGCGATTACGACAAGACCCGTCGCGACGGGTTGATTGCCATCAACCTCAAGGCCGGCGACGAGCTGGTAAACGTGCATCGCGTTAAGAAGGGCGAGAAGATCATCCTGTGCTCGAGCCATGGCAAGGCCATTCTGTTTGACGAGAGCGAGATCAGGCCCACGGGACGCGCAACCTCGGGCGTGAGGGGTATCACCCTTAAGGATGGTGCCACCATGCTGGGGATGGAGATCTCTAACGGCAACGGCGACCTGTTTGTGATTACCGAGAAGGGTTATGGCAAGCGTACGCCGGTGTCCGAGTATCCCGAGCACAAGCGCGGCGGCCAAGGCGTGTATACCATCGCCATGACCCAGCGCAAGGGCAATCTGGTTGCCTGTCGTGTAGTTGGTCCGCAGCACGAGCTGATGATTGTGAGCGAGGAGGGCGTGGTCATTCGCGTGAAGTCGTCTGACGTGTCCAAGCTGGGCCGCTCCACGCAGGGCGTGAAGGTGATGAACCTTAACGAGTCTGACCGCGTGAGCGCCGTGGCCCGCATGGTGGTCCACAAGAAGAAGGCCGCCCGCGTCGACCCCATGCAGGGCGCGCTGGAGCTGGGCGTTCCCGCAGATGATGATCCCATCGACATCGGTGGCGAGGAAGCCCTGGACGAGACGATGATCGACGGCGAGTAGCGGCCGCAACGGGGTATACCTCGCGTGGAAAAAGGGACCGTCCCCCTTTTTCCACGCGCCTGATGAGTCAAGGGGACAGGTCATTTGACTCATGCGCCAGTCGTGAGTCA
>JAFWLX010000166.1 GCA_017510875.1 Atopobiaceae bacterium
ACATGCGCACCGCCGCGCTCGGCTTCAAGCGCTGCAATGCCCTCTCGAATGACCTGGGCACGCCTTTTCTCGCCCAGAACGTAGGCCGCCTCAAGAACCTGCTCGTAGGCGGCGGGCTCGCTCACCACGTGGTCCCCCGGCCCCAACACGCGATGTCCGCGCGTCGTGTTGCCGCTTCTTACGTCGGCATAGGCAACGGGGATGACCTCCGAGCCCAGAAGCGCACAGATCCAGCGGATGGGGCGCACAAAGGTCTGATGCTCGCTCCCCCAGCGCTGGCTGCGGTAGTTGGGCCACTTGATGTCAGCGATGGTCTGCTCGCAGAGCTTTGAGAGCAACTCGATTGCCGGCACGCTGGGCACAAAACGCTCGGCAAACACGTACTCGTTGCCATCGGCGTCCACGCGCCTTACCAGCGCGTCTGCCGTGGTGCCGTTCTTGCGCGCAAAGCCCTGGGCAGCGCGGGTGGGATTGCCCTCGCTGTCAAAGGCGATGGCCGTCTTGGGGCCACGCAGCGTCTCGTGTATCTCGTCGGTAGCGCAGGCGCAACCATCTACCACCACGGCAAGGCGGCGCGGCGTGGAGAGCGTGTGCACCGCCCCGTGCGTAAGCCCTGCGGCGTCCAGACCTTTGGCCACCAGCGTGCCTAGCTGCTCCTGTGCCTTCATCAGCGGCGCCGAGGGCATCTCCTCGCAGCCAATCTCAAGCAGAAAGTCCAAGGTGACTGCCATCTAGGCCACCTCCTTCTGGTTCTTAGCGTCGCGGGCGGCAACCAGCTCTAGATAGGCCTCGCAGCAGGCCTTGGCAACTGTGCGTACGCGCAGGATGTAGTTGGCGCGCTCGGTTGCCGAGATGGCGCCGCGCGCATCAAGGATGTTGAAGGCGTGGCTGCACTTCATCACGCAGTCATAGGCGGGCAGCGGCAGCTTGGCCTGCAGGCAGGCGTGGCACTCGGCCTCGTACTCGTCAAACTTGCGACGCATCATGTCAATGTCAGCAACCTCAAAGTTGTAGCACGAGAACTCGTACTCGTTCTCGTGGAAGACGTCGCCATAGGTCATGGGGGTGCCGTCGGGCAGATAGCTCCATACCAGGTCGTACACCGAGTCGACGCCCTGGATGTACATGGCAATGCGCTCGAGGCCATAGGTGATCTCGACCGGCACAGGGTCAACCTCTATGCCGCCCACCTGCTGGAAGTAGGTGTACTGCGTGACCTCCATGCCATCCATCCACACTTCCCAGCCAAGACCCCAGGCACCCAAGGTAGGGCTCTCCCAGTCATCCTCAACAAAGCGCACGTCATGCTCGGCAGGGTCAAGACCAATGGCCTTGAGCGAACCCAGGTACAGGTCCTGGCTATCGGCCGGACAGGGTTTGACGATAACCTGGAACTGGTAGTAGTGCTGCATGCGGTTGGGGTTCTCGCCATAGCGCCCGTCGGCGGGACGACGACACGGCTGCGGGTAGCACGTACGCCAGGCGGCGGGACCAAGGCTGCGCAGCGTGGTGGCGGTGTGGAAGGTGCCCGCGCCAACCTCCGAGTCGTAGGGCTGCATGACGGTGCAGCCCTGCGCAGCCCAATACTCTGTGAGCTTCAGGATCATGTCCTGGAAGGTCAGACTAGTGTTGCTCATGACTTCTCTTTCATGTTCGCAGATGGATAGATTGAGGTCTTACAGGCTGCCCACACTTGAGGGCGGCCAGTAGATAAACAGTGCATGCGAGCTCACCGAACTCACAGGAATGGCGCCAAAGTATCGTGAGTCAAGCGAGTTGGTTCGGTTGTCGCCCATGACCCACAGGCATCCCTGGGGAACCGTATAGGGATAGGTGATGTTTTCAGAGAGGTTCTGGGCATGGCCATCAAGGGCGTACGTCGGCTTTTCCAACACGTAAGGCTCGTCAAGACGCACACCATCGACGGTTACGTACCCGTCCTGCAGGTCAACAACCTGTCCCTCGGTGGCAATCACGCGCTTGATGAGCGTAACGCCCGAACCATCTGGGTCGTTGAAGGTGACCACGTCGCCCGGCACGGGCTTCTTCCACAGCAGTGACACCTTCTCGCCCACAAAACGGTCACCAAGCTGGATGGTCTCGAGCATCGAGCCCGACGGAACCTCGTAGGTCTCAAAGATGAACATGCGGATGAACACCGCAAGCACGAGTGTTCCCAGCACCGTGAGCAAGAGCTCTATCCAAACGGGAGTCTCTTTTTCCTCACGCTCCATCTCGTTGGGTGAATCATGGCGAGCAGACATGTTTTGCTCACGACTCCTCTGTTAGTTGATCGTCTGATTTGGACGACCTTGTCAGCGACTCCACCAAAGCGCGCTCCTGCGCCGTCAGATCTGCGCCCTCAAGAAGATCGGGCCGCATACGCAAGGTACGCTCGAGCGCATTGGCGCGACGCCAACGCGCTATTGCACCATGGTCGCCCGAGAGCAGCACCTGGGGAACCTCCATGCCCCTATAGTTTGCGGGCCTTGTGTACTGCTCGTACTCCAGAAGCCCTTGCGAGAACGACTCGTCCTGGGCGCTCATGGAATCGCCCAAGGCCCCGGGCAAGAGGCGCACCACGGCGTCGGTTACGGTAAGGGCCGCAAGCTCGCCACCGGTCAGCACGTAGTCACCAAGCGATATGATCTCGTCTGCCAGGGTGTAGACGCGCTCGTCCATGCCTTCGTAGCGGCCACAGACAAAGACGATGCGCTCTTTGTGCGAGAGCTTCTGGGCAAGGTCCTGCGTAAAGGGCGTGCCACAGGGCGAGAAGAAGATCACGTGCGGCTTGCGCGGATCCATTGCAGACACGTCTTCGACGGCCTCAAAGATGGGCTCGGGCTTCATGAGCATGCCCTGTCCCCCACCAAAGGGTGCATCATCAACCGTGCGATGGCGGTCGTGCGTCCAAATGCGCAGGTCGTAAGAATAGAACTCAAAGATGCCCCGGTTGCGCGCGCGGCCAAGAATCGAGCTTGACACATAGCTCTCAAATACCTGCGGGATTACTGATATGGCATCGAAGCAAATCATAGGTCCGCCTCGTAATCGGTGTTGGCCCCTTCTGGCACAAGATGCTCCGTATGCTGGGGCTCGAGCCCTTGGGGAACGGACAGACGGATGGGACCGCATGCGGGCAACTCCAAGATGACGGAGTCTATGACAGGCACAAGATAGTCATATAAGGTTTCCGGAGCCTCTTTGGTGCCCTTATACAGCCTGATCTCCCACACATCGTTTGCAGGGCCCGTCATGACTGCCAGAATTGTGCCTTCAAGGCCGCTGGCATCATCTATGACCGCGCGACCCAAAAGCGCATCGACGTCATGCGCCTCCCAACCTTGCGGCAGGTCGTCGACGTCTGCAAGCAACTGGCCGCCAACCAAGGCCTGGGCCGCGGCGATGTCGTCTGAGCCCGTGAGACGTACCAGCTGGCCCGAGCCGCCGGTAGTTACCTCCTGTACGGTATGCCACCTGTCACCCTTAAGCGCAGGTGGGACAACGGCAACACGAAGGCCCTCACGCAGCAGAGGGGGAAGGCCGTGAACGGGAACCGTCACGACCTCCCCCCTTCTGCCGTGTGTCTTCTCCACACGGGCTATGGCTCTATAGCGGGGCCGCAAGCTCTTAGCCCAATACTTCGACCTCTACCGAGGTGCCAACGCGAGACCCAAGTGCACGTGCAAGCGTGCGAATGGCCTTGATGGTGCGTCCTCGACGGCCAATGATGCGTCCTGCATCCTCTGCGGCGCAGCTCACCTCGATGAGTGCTCCCTCGGGGCCATCGGTCACGTCAAGGGAGACGGCCTCATCATCGCTCACGAGGCCACAGACGATGTACTCCACCAGGTCTGCAACCTTGTCAGAGGGCATCTCGGCAGAAGCGGCATCTACCTCGATGGGCTCGGTCATCTCTTTGGTCACGGGGACTACTCCTCGGACTTGGCTGCCTTGGCAGCAGCCTTCTTGGAAAGCTTCTGCTTCTGCTCGGGGGCAGGAGCGTCGGAACGCGCGATGTCGATAAGATGTGCAACGGCGTTGGTGGGCTGAGCGCCCTTAGCGATCCAGGCGTCGACCTTCTCAAGATCGAGGTCGATGGTCTTGGGGTTGGTCAGCGGGTTATAGCGACCAACGAGCTCGATGTAGCGACCATCGCGCGGCATACGGCCGTCGGCAACGACAACGCGGTAGAACGGGCGCTTTTTGGCACCATGACGGGCCAGGCGAATCTTGACTGCCAATGAAAACTCCTCCAGACAGGCGGCGCACGGGGTTATGAGGGTTGACCGCGCCGCAGGGCCACAAACAAACCATTAGTCTAACAGTTCCCTAAGGACAAGTGCAAGTTTTTGAAGAATTTACATCTTGGTCACGGCTGTTTCAGACGCATTTAAGCATCGGGCGCTAGCATGGTCTATTGAACGTCTATGAGGGAGGATATATGAATGTTCTTGTGGTAGAAGACGAGCGCAATCTTGCAGATGCCATCTGCCGCATCCTCGAAGATGCAGGATACCATGCCGAGGCCTGCTATGACGGCCGAAGCGGTCTTATAAGCGCTAAAAGCGGAATGTACGATGTCATCGTGCTCGATGTGATGCTGCCGCAGATTTCCGGCTTCGAGATTGTCCACGAGCTGCGCCAAGAGCATGTGGGGACACCCGTGCTCATGCTCACCGCACGCACCACGACCACCGACAAGGTGGAGGGGCTCGATGCGGGTGCCGATGACTACATGACCAAACCCTTTGAGGCTCCAGAGCTTCTGGCACGCCTGCGTGCGCTCACGCGCAGGCAAGGAGAGGTGGTTCTTGACGAGGTAAGCTATGCCGACCTCACACTTGACCTCTCGACGCACGATCTGCACTGCAAGGACCGCAGCGTGCACCTGTCCGGCAAGGAGTTTGAGGTGATGAGCATGCTCATGTCCTCAACCTCGCGCGTAGTATCAAAGCAGGACCTTCTCACGCGTGTGTGGGGCACCGATGGTGATACCTCTGAGAACTCGGTCGAGGCGTACGTGTCGTTTTTGCGCAAGAAGATTACGCACCTTAAGTCCGACGTCCACATTAGCACGCTGCGCATGCTGGGGTACCGACTTGAGGTCTTCCCCAGCAACCAGGATGCATAAGGCCACGGAGATACACAACCATGCTCAAGCGGCTCAAGCGGAAGTTTGTCATCATCGTGATGGCACTGGTAGGCACCGTGCTTATCGCGGTTCTTGGCTCCACATACGTAGCCGCATACCAGACGCAGCAACAGCTTATTGACGAGGCGCTCACGCGCGCCATTGAGGGCGGCATGCACATCCGCCCTACCTTTGGTGGCTATGGGCAGGAGTCTCGTCAGCTTGACGATGACAACTACCAGGGCGGCATCATATGCCTTTTGGTGGATATCGATGACGATGGCCTTGTGCTTGACATCAGCGACGCGCCCGTCATCGTCAACATGAGCGTGCTCTACGACGTGATTGATCTGGTGCGCGAGGGCAACCAGGCCGAAGGCTACAACGAGGAATACCACATTGCCTGGAAGAGCGTTGACCGTACCTACGGTGGCAAACGTGTTGCGCTGGCCGATACCACCACATCGGACACCACGCTACGGGAGCAGGGCATAAAAGACCTGCAGATCATTGCCATAGCGCTTCTGGCTCTGTTTGCCATCTCGTGGTGGCTTGCCAACTGGGCCTTGCGCCCGGTCGAGGCCGCCTGGGAGCAGCAGCGGCGCTTTGTTGCCGATGCCTCGCACGAGCTTAAGACGCCCCTGGCGGTTATCATCGCCAACACGCAGATACTCCAAAAGCATGCCGAGATTGGCGAAGACGCCATGCGCTGGGTCAACAGCACCGCTGACGAGGCCGAGCACATGAAGTCGTTGGTAGGAGACCTGCTGCAGCTGGCACGCGCCGACGAGTCTATTGCCGGCACCACGCCCGGCGCCATGCGCCATGAGGACATTGACCTCTCTGAGCTGGTTGAGTCCGCCACGCTTGAGTTTGATGCCGTGGCCTTTGAGCATGGCTGCGAGCTGCAGTCCAAGGTGGCATCCAACATCCATGTAGAGGGCGACCCCGACTGGATTGACCGCATGGTGCGCATTCTCATAGACAACGCCTGCAAGTACGGCGCAAAGGATACCGTCATTACCGTGCGCCTTGAAAAGACGAGCGGCCGGGCAAAGCTGAGCGTGCACAACTTTGGCAACCCCATTGACGAGCAGGATCTTCCTCACGTGTTCGAACGCTTCTATCGCTCGGACAAGGCGCGCACCCGCGGAGACGAGGGTGGCTTTGGTCTGGGGCTGGCCATTGCCAAGGGTATCGCCGACGCGCATGGCGGCAGCATCTCGGTCAGCAGCTCGGCCGAGAATGGCACCACCTTCACCGTCGTCCTCTAGCGTGCGGCAAGCTATGGAAGACGTGAGCTTGGACATTCCTTGGGAGGGCAGGGCCATTGCCCTTCTTGACCTGGACGCCTTCTTTGCGTCGGTTGAGCAGCTTGACCACCCCGAATGGCGCGGCAAGCCCGTCATAGTTGGCGGCTCGGCCGAGCGTAGGGGCGTTGTCTCCACGGCATCATACGAGGCGCGCGTCTATGGCGTGCATTCCGCCATGCCCTCTTGGCAGGCAAAGCGCCTTTGTCCGCAGGCCATCTGGACCCATGGGCACTACAAGCGCTATCAGGAGCTCTCACACCAGGTGATGCAGATAGTTGGGCAAGAGACACCGCTTGTCGAGCAGGTGTCCATTGACGAGGCCTTCTTTGACGTCTCGCCAGGCAGATTTTCCCGTGAGAACCCCATCGACATCTGCAGGCGCATACAGGCCCGTGTGGCCGATCTGGGCATCACCTGCTCCATTGGCCTGGGCACCAACAAGACCGTGGCAAAGATTGCCTCCGAGCGACAGAAGCCCAGGGGCCTTACCGTGGTGCTGCCCGGCACAGAGGCAAGCTTTCTGGCCCCCTTGCCCGTACGAGCCATGAGCGGCATTGGAAAGGCAACCGAGAGCAGGCTGCAAGAGCTGGGAATACGGACGCTCGGACAGCTTGCAAAGCAGGACGAGAAGCGCATGCAGGCCATCTTTGGCGTATCAGGCCCACGCATGGTAATGCGCGCCGCAGGGCGAGAGGACTCGGCCGTAAGCGCCATGGATGCCCCAGACGAGATAAAGTCAGTCTCAAACGAGCGCACCTTTGCACACGACCTCACTACGTGCGAGGAGCTTGAGGCGGCAATCGACCACGTAAGCGCGCTGGTGGGCACAAGGCTACGCAAGAAGAGCCTGGCCGGCACGCAAGTGACCCTTAAGCTCAAGTTTGACATCATGCACACCCATACGGCACAGCGACAGCTTGCCTCCCCCACCGATGACGAGCATGTATTTGGCGCGGTGGCACGCGAGCTGCTTGGGAGCCTCTGGGTAGAGGGCACGGGAGTGCGCCTGGTGGGGGTGGCGATAAGCGGCTTTGACGGCGCCCATCCCCAACAGCTTGGCCTCTTTGAGCAAGAGGACACCGCCGATGCAAAAGGCGGCCGCACGCGCGACTTGCGGGCACTGTCGGTTGCAACCGACAACATCCGCAAGCGCTTTGGCAACGAGGCGCTTAGCTATGGACGCGAGCTGAGGTTTAGGGACAACGAGTCAGACACGGCGCCCATGGACAAGCGCGACTACTAGTTTGACCTACAGCAAATTGCAACCTGCCTGGGACAGCAGGGGGCAATCCCTTTCTGTTCTACAAGACAAGATGGCAACCCGTGCTGGGGAACAGAAAGGGGCTGCCCCCTGCTGTCATCCCCCGATCCACAGGTTTTCTGTCTGCATGTGCTATTCCTCGGGCATGTCCTCAAAGCCCTCGCCTGCCGAGAGCCATTCGCTCTCGGGCGTGGCACCCTCAAGGTCAAGCTTTACGTGAGGGGCGTCGCCCCAAAGACGCTCGAGCCGGTAGAACTCGCGTGCCTCCTCGCGGAACACGTGGATGACCACGGCACCGTAGTCGATAAGCAGCCAGGTGGCACCTGCACGTCCCTCTACCGACAGAGGCTTCTCACCGCAATTAAGGCGCACTTTCTCCTCGATGCCCTCGGTAACGGCATCCATCATGGGATTGTTTGCCACCGTGCAGATGACGAAGTAGTCGCAGACATCCGACTTCTCGGTAAGGTCGAGGACAAGAATGTCGGTGGCCTTTTTGTCATCAGCGGCCGTAGCTGCAACCTTTGCCAGTTCTAGAGGTGTGACAGGCATGTAGTCTCCTTATCTGTTTGCTTTGCGTGCTAAGGCAAGTTCATTGTAAATGTCTAGCGTCCCGGGATAAAGGTAGCGTTCGGTGTCTATCACGTACGAGACGCCATGATAGAACGAGGTCCAGTACACATCGGCCAGAGGGTCACGTGCATCCACCATCTCCCTGACCTCGTGAATGGCCGGCACGTCACGGCGTATGGGCTCGATGCCATCGGCCACAAATATGACCATGTCAAGCGCTGACATGTGCGCATGCCCTATAGTGTGACGCTCTATGGCCTGCCACACATCATCTGTCACATCCGGATAGCGCTGTGGCAGGTGTCGCGCCGCCGTCATGCCGTGCAGGAGGGGCTGCACCAGCTCGAGGTCGACACCCATGTCGATTCCCAGCTCCTTGGCAAGCGCCACCTGCTCTGAAGCCGAGAGAACCTTGTCCCAGTCGTGCAGAATGCCCGACACGCGAGCCTTAAGCGGGTCCTCGCCATACATAAGCGCAATCTGCTCGGCCGTCTGGGCAACCGACAGCGAGTGCCGATACCGCGCAGGCTTTGCCGCCTCCATATGCTCGCGCAAGTCTTCCTCAAGCTGGGCTATGAACTTACGCTCGTGCTTGGTGTAGTGAGGCTTCTTTGCGCCGCACTCCCACGTCCCGTCATCTGCATAGGGCATTGCGCTCACCGTTCCTTCTCGTCAAGCTGGTCCGCACCGGCACCGTACAGATGGTACTTGTGCACATAGCCCATCACCGAGTCGGGCGTAAGGTAGCGGAGGCTCTCCCTCTTGCCCACACGCTCGCGCAGGTAGCTTGACGAGATGGCCAGCGCGGGCACCTCGAGGTAGGTTACGTCAAAGCTGTAGGGCGAAGCGGCAAAGGCAGATTGTGCGCAGCTAAGGTCGTATCCCGGCCTTGTGGCACCCACCAGGTGCGCCAGCTTGGCAATGGTGCCGGCGTCGCGCCAGGTGGTTACCTCGGCTATGGCATCTGCGCCCGTTATGAAGTAGAACTCGACGTTTTGGGGGTACACCTGGCGAAGGCGGCTTAGGGTCTCGGCCGTGTACGTGACGCCGTCGTAATCAACCTCAAAGCGACTCGCCCTAAAATGCGGGTTGTCTGACGTTGCAAGCAGGGTCATGGCGTAGCGGTCCTTGCCAGAGGACACGCGCTTGTTCTGCTTGAAGGCAGGAATGCCCGCAGGCATGAACACCACCACATCCAAACCAAGCATCTCGTATGCCGCCTCGGCAGCCACCAGGTGACCATGGTGGATAGGATCAAAGGTGCCACCCATTATGCCCAGACGATAGGTGCGCGATGCATCGCCACCCAGCTGGGGCAGATCTCCCCGCTCCACAGCAACACCGGTGGCCATGCAATCGTCATTGCTTTTCACTGCCATTGCGACTCCTTTTACGTCAAGTGGCCACGGGACTAGAACACGAGCAGCTCGTCTCGATGTATGGCGGGCTGACCGGACTTGTTGGGCATAAAACGGGCAATGACGTCAAGCTTAAGGCCACGCACGCGCACCATGTCGTCAGACGAGAACCTAACGATGCCGCGGCCAATGAGCGTGCCCTGCGGGGTGACCACGTTGACCACATCTCCCGCATCGTAGGTACCCTCGGTTTCTATCACACCCACCGGCAAAACGGACGCACCACGCTTGATGACCGCCGCACAAGCGCCCTCATCCAAAGTGAGGGTTCCGCGCGGCACCTCGGCAAGCCCAATCCAAAACTTGCGAGGGTTCTCGCGACCCGTGCCCCTTGGAGCCTCAAAACGCGTACCAACCGCCTTGCCCTGTACCACGTCAAAAAGCACCTGGGGCTGGCGCCCCTTGCAAATGATGGTGGGGATACCAGCTGCAAGCAGCGCACGCGCCGCCCGTAGCTTGGTTGCCATGCCGCCCGTGCCCACAGCAGAGCCCGCGCCTCCCGCCATGGCCATGATGTCCTCGTCAATGCGCGACACATGCTCAATGAGCGTTGCGCTTGGGTCAACAGAAGGGTTGGTCGTATAGAGGCCATCGATATCGGACATGATCACATAGAGGTCTGCGCCAATGAGCGTGGCCACAATCGCACCCAGCATATCGTTGTCACCAAAGGCAAACTCGGCAACCGAGACGGTGTCATTCTCGTTGACCACGGGAACCACACCCAGCTCAAGAAGCCTCTCGAGCGTGTTGCGAGCGTTGAGGTATCCCTCGCGGTCCACCACATCGCGCCTGGTAAGCAGCACCTGCCCGCAGGGGATACCCTGCTTGGCCAGCACGTCTGCATATACCTCGGTAAGGGCCGCCTGTCCGCACGCCGCACAGGCCTGCAGGCTGGGCATGTCTTGGGGCCGCTGTGTAAAACCCAGGCGTTCCATACCGGCAGCAGCCGCACCCGACGACACGACCACTACGCTCTTGCCCATCTCTTTCAGGCTCACCACCTGGTCACACAAGCTGGCAATGAACGTGCGGTC
The DNA here is from genome assembly GCA_017510875.1 of Atopobiaceae bacterium. Classification (GTDB taxonomy): domain Bacteria; phylum Actinomycetota; class Coriobacteriia; order Coriobacteriales; family Atopobiaceae; genus UBA1367. The sequence goes on from JAFWLX010000166.1 coordinate 10,737, forward strand.
CACCGCCCCCCGCTCGTCCACCAGGGTAGACGAACCAATCTTGACCACAACGATGTCGGTCTGTCCCGATAGGTCGGCCATCGTCACTCCCCCATATCCTGCACGTCAGCGGACGATTCCGCGTCAGCGAACATCATCACCTCGTCGTCTGCAAAGTCTTCCTCGTCGTCGTGTGCGCCCTCGTAGGTGAAGGCATAGCCAAGTATGCGCACCTCGTCACCCTGCTTGCATCCATGCTTTGCCAGAAGGTCATCAAAGCCCATGCGGTCAAAGCGACGCTGCAGGTAGGCAACGGCCTCGTCGTTGTCCCAATCGGTCTGCACCACCATGCGCTCGATGGCTCCGCCGCTTACGCGCCATACGTCGCGCTCCTCGCGCGTAATGGTTATCTGCTGGTCACGGCGGCGTCGCTCGCGCTCGACGGCGGCGTTGAAATCGACGGTAGGAGCATCGGCGGCAATGTCCTGGCGCAGCTCTGCCACCTGGGCCGCACACACGGTAACCAGCTCGTCGAGCCCCTGCCCCGTGGCAGCGGACACCTCAAAGTACTGATGGCCGTCACGCTCAGCCGCCTCACGCACAAACATCGAGGCAACATCGCTTCCGGGTATGTCGCACTTGTTGCCCACCACTATCTGTGGGCGCTCGGCAAGCTCTGAGGCATAGGCCGCCAGCTCTTCGTTTATGGTCTGGTAGTCAAGCAGGGGATCGCGATTCTCTAGGCCGCCGCTGAGGTCAACCACATGCAGGATGAGCGCCGTGCGCTCTATGTGACGCAAGAACTCGTGTCCCAGGCCTCTGCCCTGGCTGGCGCCCTCGATAAGACCAGGCACGTCTGCCACCACAAACGACTCGCCCGTCTTGGCGCGGGCAACGCCCAGATTGGGCACCAGCGTGGTAAAGGGATAGTCGGCAATCTTCGGACGCGCCGCCGATATGCGCGCGATGATAGAGCTCTTGCCCACCGACGGCATGCCCACAAGGGCCGCGTCGGCCATGAGCTTCATCTCTAGCTCGATCCAGTGCTCGATTGCCGGCTCGCCCTTCTCGGCAAAGGCCGGCGCACGCCTGACCGAGCTCACAAAGTGTATGTTGCCCTTGCCGCCCATGCCGCCCGGAGCCACCACCACGCGATCCCCCGGATGCGTAAGGTCGCAGATGTCATAGGCGGGCTGCATGGTTGCAGAGTCAAGCTCGCGCACCACCGTTCCCAGAGGCACGCGCAGAATCAGGTCCTCGCCATCTTTGCCGTGTCGGCGGGCACCCTTGCCATGGGTGCCACGCTCGGCGCGAAAATGATGCTTGTAGCGATAGTCGATAAGCGACGAGAGCTGCGGGTCGGCCTCAAGGATCACCGAGCCGCCGTTGCCGCCGTCTCCGCCATCAGGGCCACCTTTGGGCACGAAGGCCTCGCGCCTGAACGACATGCAGCCGGCTCCGCCATCGCCTCCACGGACGTTTATCCTGCATAGGTCAGTGAATGTTGCGGTAGGCACAGGACCTCTTTTCCTTGGTTGCCAGTGTTTCTAGACAATATAGACAAAAAGTCCCCCGAACGTGTCGGGGGCCCTGAGCGTCAAGTGGTGAGAGGCTACGCCTGCGTGCGAACGTGAACGTAGTGCTTCTTGCCCTTCTTGAACTCGACAACACCGTCAACCCGAGCAAACAGCGTGTCGTCCTTGCCACGACCAACGTTCTCGCCCGGGGTGATGTGCGTACCACGCTGACGAACGATGATCTGACCGGTCTTGATGGCCTGGCCACCATAGATCTTGGTGCCCAGACGCTGTGAGTTGGAGTCGCGGCCATTACGCGATGAGCCAAGGCCTTTCTTGTGCGCCATGTCTTTACCTGCCTATCTCTTGGTGTGGATCTTGGTAAGCCGAGTTACGCGGGAATCTCGACAACCTGAAGCTTGGTCAGGTTCTGGCGATGACCCTTGGTGCGGTGATAGCGCTTACGCTTCTTGAACTTGAAGATAAGCTGCTTCTTGCCCTTAAACTGATCAAGAACCTCGGCGGTGACCTTCTTGTTGGCCAGCTCGTCAGCTTTAACGACCGTCTTCTCACCATCATTGATCATGAGAACATCAAGCTCGACCTTGTCGCCAGGTTGCGCGTCGAGCTTCTCGACGTCGATGACGTCGCCCTTGGCAACCTTATACTGCTTGCCACCAGTAGAAACGATTGCGTACATTTCAAAACCCTTCATTGCTGATGTTAGTGCAACAGTCAACTATCTTACTAGCGGAAATGCTTCTGGTCAATGGGTGAATACCACATCAGGAGCAAAAAACCGCCTTAGAGAGAATACCGTCACCCACAAGATATAGGTGTGGGGACGAGCAGCTCCACAAGACAAGCAGATATTGAGTATTAGGCACCGTTAGCGAGCGCTCTTCCTCGGTTGATGGTGCGGCTTGTTAGACGCTGGCTTTTACTGGGTACATACAGGGCATCCACGACCAAAGGAGCTCGCATGAACAGCAATGACGACCCGACCATTGTCCAGCCCGAGGAACCGAGCGCTCAAACCAACACAGAAGACGTCACTGACGAGTTTGAGACGGCAGATAAGACTGAGAAGACGCAGGCAAGTGGCCCGGAGGAAGCTGCCGAAGAAGACGTCACCTACGAAGACGTCCTCATCGACGACGTTGCAGTCCCGGCAGATATTCCACTTGGCGATGACGAGGCGCTTGCCTACAGGCTGCTTAAGCGCACGGCATCGCTGAAGGGCGTCGCCATCAACCGCGAGGCGTTTCTTCGCTCGGAGTTGAGCGCGACGCAAATGCCCCAGAAGGTGGAGTCAGCCATCTCTTCCTCTCCGCACGAGGCTGGTATCTCGTCTGAGGTATGCGACAAGCTCGCTGACGCCGCCATTGTTCTTGAGTCGAGCAAGGTGGCAGGATTGTCTGCCCTTGCCGGCATTCCAGGGGGTCTTGCCGTTCTAGGCACCATTCCCGCTGACATCATGCAGTATTGCGCTCACTCGTTGCGCATGGCTCAAAAGCTGGCATACCTGTACGGCTGGGAATCGATGGCACTTGACGAGGGAGATGTGGATGAAAGCACCCTCTACCAGCTGATTCTGCTCATCGGCGTCATGATGAACGTTGAGGGCACAAGCGTCGCCCTTGCCCGCATGTCCCCTGACATCGCAAGCCTTGGCTTTGCCGAGACCTTGCGCCAGCTAAAAGCCCAGGACGAGATGTGGTACGTGCCCATAAAGAAGACGCTGTCTGCGATGGGCAGCAAGGTCACAAAGGGTACGTTTGTAGAAGCGATCATGCACGGCGTTCCCATGCTGTCTGGGCTGGTGTCAGGCAGCGTGACCTTTGTCACCTTCCGCTTTGGTGCGGTTGCGCTCAAGAAGCTCTTGCGCGAGCTGCCGCAGGCCACAGGCGTCGTGAGGGAGGCAGGAGAGATGCAAGAGCTGGCAGAGCAGCTTGAGGCGCAGGCCAAGACTGCCTACGACGACGCGCTGCAAGAGACCATAGAAGTCGCTGGCGAGAAGGTGGGGATCTTTGCTGCCCAGGCAAGCGATGTGGCCGGCGATTACACCGACCGCGCTGGCGAGATGGCCGCAGTGTTTGCCGAGCAGGCAGGAGCGGTTGCCAGCAGCCTTGCGGACAAAGCCGCAGAGTATGCCTCTGATGCCCGCGACAAGGCGGGTGAGGCCGCAAAGGCCGCAGCCATTGGTTTCATTCGCGGGCTGGGAACGCGCAAGAAGGAAAAGCGCCGCCAGAAGAAACAGGAAGCCAAGGGCACCGGAGCACAGGCCAGCGCGCAGGCAGGCAGCGCAAGCGACATTGCTTTTGAGCTGCGCACGCTCAAAGGGCTCATGGACGACGGTATTATCACTCAAGAGGAGTTTGACGCCAAGAAGAAGCAGCTTCTAGGCCTATAGCTCAAACGTGGATTGGGGGACCGTCGTTTTTCCACGTTGTAGCAAGGGACCTCATCCCACAGCATAATGTGGAAAAAGAGACAGTCCCCCAATCCACGTTACTAAATAGCGTTGGGACGGTCCCCCAATCCATGTTAAAGAGCGCCACCACAACGTTTAGACGAGCAAGCTCTCGGCCAAGGGATCCAAGCGGCTGCCATCGGGCTGCTCGTGCCATTGGGCGCACCGTTCAACCCGCAGAGAGGCAAGGGCCGCGTCTGCAAGCGAAGGACAGCCAAACGCGGCATCAAGCAGCACGGCAGGGCGCAACGCCCCCAGGTTTGACGAGCGGGTCTGCAAGTCCATCTGGATGGCCTTTTCTCTACGTCCATCCGTCACGTCCTGCAAACCCCAAGACACCAGCGTGTCATCCAGGCCAATGGTGCGAGGCTTGTCCCCTCGCATGAAGTTGATGGAGCCCTGCTCACGCAGATTGCGCAACGCCAAATCTAGGCCTTGGGCACAGAAGGCATCCCCTGTTCCATAGAGCGTTATATGCCAGTCCGAGCGCGTAAGCCAAGCTTCCAGTGCCGGAAGCCGTCCCTGCACGTAGGCTGCCTCGCAGGGAGCCAAGGCAGTGGGCGTTGAGGCCACAAGGCGCTCGAGCGCCCAAGCGCTGTCAATGCGCTCGGTAAGGTAGATGTCGTAGTACTCGCCGCATGAGGCGGCTCCCACAGGAAGTGCCTGCGAGAACTGAATGCGCATGCGCTTGGCAAAGCCGTTGCCCACGGAGAAGGGCAGGTCGGCGCGCCTGATAGAGCGCATGATGGTATTGAGCAGCTCTATATGCCCCAGGTGCGCAAGCCTTCCATCCTTACCAAAGCGCACGCGCAGTCTGTTGAGGTCGGGACGTCCCGGCACACGTTTACCCGGCATGGCGATCACCCGCTATGACGTTGCTCACTCCCAGCGTGGGGCACACACCACAGCCCACACAGCTTGTCATGGTGCAGTCAGCCGTAGTCACGCCATCCATGGCCTTGTGCCACTCGCGCTGCAGGTATCCCTTGGACACCCCCGGCGAGCTATGATCCCAAGGGAGGCGCGCGTCAAGCGCGAAGCTTTCCGCCGCCACCTCCTCAAGGTCATAACCACAGCTACGCCCTGCTTCCAGCCAGTTCTCATATGAGAACTGGTCGGTCCAGGCATCAAAACGGCAGCCACGACGCCAGGCCTCCAAGACCACCTTAAAGCCCGCACGCCCCATCTTTGAGAGCGCCCCCTCGATGACCGACACATCAGAGTCGTGGTACGAGATGCGGATGTCGTGATCTTTGGCCGACTGCAAAAGCAGTTGCTGTCGCCTGCGCACCTCGTCGCGCTGAAGCTGTCCTGCCCACTGGAAAGGCGTATAACACTTGGGCACAAACACGGCCACGGAGATTGACACGCTCACGCCACCCTTGCCTTTGCGCGGACGACCACAGACTTCCCTTCCAATCTCGAGTACACGATGTGCGGCAGCGGTAATGGCCACAATATCCTCGTCGGTCTCGGTAGGAAGGCCCATCATGTAATACAGCTTCATGCGACGCCATCCGTGCTCAAAGGCATTGCGCGCCGCACGCTCAAGATCCTCGTCAGTCACGTTCTTGTTGATGACGTCGCGAAGCCTCTGGGTTCCCGCCTCGGGAGCAAAGGTGAGTCCACCCTTACGTGAGCCCGAAACTGCCGCGGCCATGTCAACGCCAAATGAATCCAAGCGCTGGGAGGGTATTGAGACCCTCACGCCCAGCTTGCCCGTCTGTTCCTCAAGAATGCGCAGAATATGCTCGCACTGCGAGTGATCGGTGGTAGAGAGCGACGAAAGCGAGCACTCGTCGTAGCCCGTATAGGACAAGCCTTCCATCACGGCACTGGTCACCTGCTCGTACGGTCGCTCGCGCACGGGGCGATAGGTCATGCCAGCCTGGCAGAAGCGACATCCTCGCGCACATCCCCTCAGCACCTCGATGGCAAAGCGATCCTGTACGATGCCCATATAGGGCACAATCTTCTGTGCCACCGGCTCGGTTGCGGCCAGGTTGGGAATGCAGCGCTTGTACACCACCTCTGGCGCACCGGTTCCCTGGCGCGGTACGGCATAGCCCCACCTCGTGGAGCTGTCGTCAACAACCACATCGTAGAGCGAGGGCACATAGACGCCCTGAACCCGCGAGAGCTCCAAAAGAATCTGGGCACGGGAGAGCCCCTGCTCACGCCCGTCGCGCACGCAGCGCGCAACGTCAACGATCTCTTGCTCGCCATCGCCCAAAAGCACGGCATCGAAGATGGGCACCAGCGGCTCGCAGTTCCAGGCTGAAGGACCCCCTGCTATTACGATGGGGTCATCTTCGTCACGCTCGTCTGCACGTATGGCAATGCCCGCCAAGTCAAGCGTCTCTATGACATTGGTGGCTACCAGCTCGTGCGCTAGGGTAAAGCCCACAATGTCAAAGGAGGCCACCGGCGAGGAGGTCTCAAGCGAAAGCAGCGGCACTCCCCTTTTGCGCATGAGCTCGGACATATCGACCCACGGAAGGTAGGCGCGTTCGCACGATATGCCCTCGGCACGGTTGAGCTCGTTGTACAAGATGGCTATGCCCAAATTGGGTTGCCCCACCTCATAGGTGTCGGCATAGATCATGCACACATGAAACGGGCCCTCTTGGCTCTCGATGGCACCCCATTCGTGGTTGAGGTAGCGAGCAGGATGGGTAACCTTGCCAAGCAGCGGCTCTATGTCGGCAAACCGGTCCTCGCGCATGGC
>JAFWLX010000167.1 GCA_017510875.1 Atopobiaceae bacterium
CAACGTGGAAAAGGGACGGTCCCCCAATCCACGCTATTCTTTCTCCGCTACACAATCAGCATCGCATCGCCAAATGAGAAGAAGCGGTAGCGCTGCTGTATGGCCTGCTGGTAGGCGTCCATCACCTGCTCGCGGGTGGCAAAGGCCGAGACCAGCATCATGAGCGTTGATCGCGGCACATGAAAGTTGGTAATCATGGCGTCAACCACATGGAAGGTTGAGCCGGGCATCAGGTAGAGGTTGGTGGTAGCATCCGTGCGCTCAACCACGTCTCCTGTGCCCGTTGTGGCGGCTGAGTCTGGAGCGGCCTCAAAGCCCCGCGCGACAACGGGGGGATCCCACGCCGGCGCCTGCGCGCTGTAGGCGCTCTCGAGCGAACGGACCGAGGTGGTACCCACGGCAACCACCCTATGTCCCGCCGCCTTGGTCGCGTGGATGGCGTCAACCACACGCTGCGGCACGTGGTACCGTTCGGTATGCATCACGTGCTGGGTGGGATCGTCCTCCTCCACCAGGCGAAAGGTGTCAATGCCCACCTCAAGCTCGACGGTCTCCCACGCTACGCCTTTGTTGCGCAGGCTCTCTATAAGCTGCGGGGTAAAGTGCAAGCCCGCCGTAGGGGCCGCAGCAGAGTGCTCCTCGTTCATGGCATAGACGGTCTGGTACTTCTCGGGATCGCCGTCATACGAGGTGATGTAGGGCGGCAGGGGCACATGGCCCGCACGATGCACGGCCTCGTCAAGCGACAGCCCCTGGGCAGGAGTAAAACGCACAAGGCGCCCTCCCCTGCTGTCTTCCACAAAGTCGATGATCTCGCCCTCAAGCACAACGGGTGCCGTTGCGGGCGCATGGGCACCGCCGGCACGATACTCCACAACGACGCCGGGCTTCAGACGCTTGCCCGGGCTTACCAGGCACTCCCACACGCCACCCATCGCATCGATGTCTTCGCGCCTGCGCAACAGCAGCGTCTCGGCAAGGGCGCCCGTACGCTTATGGCCCACCAGACGAGCTGGCATCACGCGCGTCTGGTTTACCACCAAAAGATCTCCCGGCTCTAGGTAGTCGCCAATCTCCCAGAAGTGGCGATGCTCAATGCTGCCGGTATCGCGATGCAGCACCAGTAGCCTGCACGAGTCGCGAGGCTCCGCAGGTTCTTGGGCTATGAGCTCGTCAGGTAAGGTGTAGTCAAAGTCATCAGTACGCACGTATTTCTCCTTGCGGTCATACGGTTTGGGTCAAAGGGCGCTCCCGCAGCTCATACGGAATCACGTGCCGCCTTGGCTGCCTTTCGGGCATCGCGGGCCTCGTGGCGCTCTATGGTGGCCTCGGCGGCTGAGAAGCGGCATCCGCAGTAGTTTTGACGGTACATGCCAAGCTCGCGCGAACGCGTGGTTGCCTGTGGATACCACGCCCTGAAGTCTCGCCAGACCACCTTGAGGTTGTTGGCAGGGGCCAGCTTCTCTAGCACCTCGTGACAGGTATCAAAGAGCTGGTAGGGCGAGACCACAAGCGTGGTAGAGATGTACTCAAATCCCTGCGTGCGCGCCACCCTGCATGCTTCGGCAAGGCGCAGGCCATAGCACGCGCGACACCGCCGCTGGCGGTCAAAGCCTAAAGGCGCCACCGAGCGCTCCCAGGCATCGCGGTCGTCTCCCGCAACGATCACCGGCACCCCTGCCACCTCATGCGCCCACAAGAGCAGCGTGTCCAGCCGCAGCTGATGCTCGGCCACAGGCTGGATGTTGGGGTTGGTCCAACAGATGGTTGGCTCAAAGCCTTCCTCGCGCAGAAGACGCAGCGGCTCAAGCGAGCAAGGGCCGCAACAAGCATGCAAAAGCAGTGGGGTACCACTCATGCTTGCATGTCCCTACAGGCAGAAGCCCAGGCAGACGCCCCGCTCGGCAGAGGTGTTGCATATCTCGGTGGCATCGCCCGACTCCGAGACAATGCGGAAGCGTGCCGTGCCGCTTGGAGAGGGCGAGCGCTCCCACCATTGGGCCACGCCATCGGGGCCCTCCAGCACCAGCAGCTCGTTGCCCTCGAGGCCCACAACACCTCCCTGTGCAAAGAGCGCGTACTGACTGCCCTCGGCGTTGGCAATGGAGTTGTAGCCACCGCTGTTGTCGGGATCCGAGGGCCATGTCCAGTCAATGTGGCCAATGAGCTCGACCATGGAGGGCAACCAGAGCTTGTCGATTGTGGCAGTCACGCTGTTAGAGCTGGTTGAGTGGCCCTCGTTGTCAGTCATCTTGTCAACGGCCACAATGGAGGTACGCAGGCCATCCTCAAGCGAATTGTACACATCGTGATTGAGCCATCCGCGCATCTCGGAAGCCTCCCAGCCACCAGTGATGTCGTTGGCCTCGTTCATGCGATGAGACAGGGGGACGTCGGCCCCCAAGAACGTGAGACCGGCCTTTCCCTCGCCATTGGACAGGCTGTCGTGGTAGACATCTGCCAGACGCATGGTGACCACTCCCATGCCCGATATCGTGGCCTCTTTGGTCACCTGAGTCATGTTGCCCGACTCGTCAACCAGGTTGTACTCCTTGGCAATGGAGAGGGCCGCATCGCGCGAGTCACGCCTGCTCATCTCCTTGCCAATGATGCCCAGCTCTTCCCACGAGTAATCTGCAAGCGTGTCCTTGGCATCGATGCCCGCCGAGGCAATGAGGTTCTCTTCTTCTGCCGGCTCTTCTTCCTGATTCTGCTGCACGTCGGTGGTGGGCACCGTGGCCACCGTCTGCGAGTCTTCGCCCACGTTGATCACGCCCGAGGCAAGCGCCCCTGCCACCAGGGCAATTGCCACCGACACGGCGGCAATAACGCCTATGGCCATGGTACGCGACCTGCTGTCGCGCACGTTCTCTACCAGCTCGCCGCGACGGACGTTGGTCTCGGGAATGGGCTCGTACACATGGGGAGCGGCAGCGGCCAGCGATGCCCCGCAAGCCGAGCAGTGCTTGTCGCCCATGTCGTTAAGAGCGCCACAGGCGGGGCACGAAATCTGGGCCCGCGAGGCGGTGTCGGCCAGCCCTGCGCCAAGCAGCGTGGGAGAGCCGCATTCGGTGCAGAAGCGCGCCCCCTCGGCCAGCTCGGCTCCACAGTTCATGCAATAGATGGTTGACATGTTGGCATCCGCCCCTGATATCGACCTTATACCGTTACCACTCGACTATTCTGAGAGTTGTGCAACCATCTCGTCAACTGTGGTTATCGTAGAGCCAAAGCACTTGACAAAGTGCTCGATGCCCGCCTCTTGGGTGCCACACAGGAAGGTGCGCGTGGCATCCTGGGGAACGATGGTCTTATATCCCAGGTAATAGGCATCGGCCAGCGTGTGGAGCACACAGATGTTGGTGTCCTCGCCCACCGCAATGAGGGTTGTCACGCCAAGCTCGCGCAAGAGCAGGTCAAGGTCGGTGCCAAAGAAGGCGCTGTAGCGGCGCTTGGTGACGATAAAGTCGCGCGTGCCACTACCGGCCTCAAGCTCAGGTAGGTTGGTAACCTTGCCATGAATGCCATGAGGCCCCCACAGCTCAAGCTCTTTGTCAACGCCCTCGATGTGGTCGTCGTTGGCAAAGATCACTGGCAGGCCCGCCTCGCGCGCCGCACGTGTGATACGCACGCAGCGCTCGTTGAAGAGCGCCTCGTCGGGCTGAGGCTCGTAGACGGCATCGTCACCAGCCGCCGTAAGCACGTCTATTACCAGCAGGGCCGTAGTCTGTTTGTCAATGCTCATGCCAAGCTCCTGTCTTTATGGCACCTGCGCGCCGCAAGGCCTGTTGTTTGCCTATTCTGCCAGTGGGATGCCCATCAGCCAGCCCCAACGAGGCGTGACCGTAGTGCTGTAGAAGTTTACCCACTCGTTGACACTGATGGTGCGGATGTACCCAATGTTGTCCATCATTATGCCATTGCCAATGTAGATGCCAATGTGACCATAGATACGGCCCGCCGAGGTGTGGCTGTGGGTGGACACGGCAACGATCATGCCCGGCTTGAGGTCGGCACGGTTTGACGAGGTGGTCCACCAGTTGTACATGTCGTTGGCATTGCCGCCCGCATAGGCAAAGCCCGCGTTGCTGAAGACCATTGACACCCACATGGCGCACAGGCCCGATCCGGGGCTTCCCGTGGACTTGCAGGCCGCAATCACGCGCGCCTGCGAGCCAGACGTCGAGCCGTCGGCGTAGTCGCCCGTCACATTGCCCGCTCGCGAGCCCGTAGACTGCGCTGCAAGGGCTTCCTGCTCGCGCTTCTTTTGCTCCTCACGCTCGCGCGAGAGCTGCAAGAGCTCCTCGTCGCGCTTGGCCATAAGCGCCTGCACGTTCTCGTCAAGGCCGTTGAGGATTTGCTGGACCTCCTCCTGCTTTGCCTGCATCTCGGAAAGCTGGGACTCTTGCGTGGCACGCAGCTCCTCAAGCTGGGCCTTTTGCTCCTCGAGCTGGGCCTTTTGCTCCTCGAGCTGGACCTTGAGCGACTCCACGTCCTCGATCAGGCGACGGTCGTTGTCGCTGATCTTGTCAAGGTAGTAGATGTTAGAGCTGAGCTCCTCGAACGAGGTGGCCAGAAGTATGGCCGAGAGGGCCTCGTCACCGCCCGACTTGTAGGCGCTGCGCACACGGTTTGCCAGGCGCTCGCGCTTCTCGGTAAGCTCGGCCTCTTTCTCGGCAATCTGGGCCTCGGTATCGGCTATCTGGGCGTTTACGCCGTCAATGTCGGCAAGCGTCTGTGCCAGGCTTTGCGACAGCGCCTCGTATTGGGTGGCAATCTCGTCAAGCTGCCCCTGCACCTCGTCAAGCTTGCTCTGGGCCTCGGCAAGCTCTGCCTCGGTCTTGTTGATGTCATCTTGGCTGATGGCCAGAACCGGTGTGGAGGGCGCCAGCGCCAAGCTGGTAGCCCCAACAACTCCCAACAGGAGCTTCATGGCTTCTCGGCGTGATATGGGCGTGGGTTCCATACAAGTCTCCCTGTCCGTTTGAGCTACGTTTGAGACCGCCGCTCGCGTACGCGAGACAGCTTTAATCATGGTACCACTGTCCGGCCCTTGCGGCCACATATGACGGCACATCCACATGGGTTAAAGGCCAACGTGGATTGGGGGACCATCCCTTTTTCCACGTTGGTACTAGAACAGGGGCGCGTTCCATGCGGAGGGCACTACGCCCAAAAGCAGCACTCCCCACAGGGCAATGGCAATGGGTGGCGCAAACGGGATAAGGCGCATGGGCTCGGCAATGTCCTCCTCCATCGAGGCCTTCATGTCGCGCATCGACGCCAGGTTTGTTGACCCGTTTTCTGCGGAAGCGCGATGGGCACCGCCCTCTACCTCAACGTCAAGCAGCTTGGTGGGGCTCAGGATAAGCACTACCAGCCAGATACCCAGCGCCACGGCAAGGGCAAGCAGTCCCTGCTGCCATCCCAGATAAAAGCCAACCACCGCAACAAGCTTGACCGTTCCCATGCCCGAGACATCGCGCGCAAGCATGGCGTTGCTCAAAAACACGGCGATGGCCAAGGGGATGCTCAGGGCAAACGCCCCCACAACAGATGCAAGCGCCATCTGCGAGACGTCCTCGCCGCCCACGGCCAGCGCGCCTATGTAGCAAATTCGTATAAGAAACGCCATCACAATGCAGTTGTTGGGCACACGGTAGTCGATGAGCGAGACCAAGGCTATCACCATGAGCACGCTGGTAATGGCCAGCACCTCAAGGGTCTGCGGACTCAGCCCAAAGCGCAGCACAATGCCGGTATACACAGCCGAACACAAAAGCTCGGTCAAGATGCCGTCAGAACCCAAGGGCTCGCCACAGTATGAGCAGGTACCACGTTGCGAAAGCCAACCTATCAATGGGATGGACTCGCGAAACGAGAAGGGATGGCCGCACTTGCGGCACACGCGCGTAAGGGGCGAGTTGGAGTCGTTATGCGTCATGCTCCATGCAAGGGCATGGATCATTGAGCCGGCAACCAAGCCCAGCAGCATGGCCGCAACGCACACGCCTATCGTGAGCGGAAGCGACTCGAAGAATGTGACGTTATGACCCGGTAGCATAGCTCTCCATCTCCAAACGAACGC
>JAFWLX010000168.1 GCA_017510875.1 Atopobiaceae bacterium
AGCACTTTGGCAAGCAGCTCGTCCGTCTTTGTACGCAGGTCTGCTGCCATCTTCTGGTTGGCAGCTTCAAGCAGTTTGTAGGCGCCGTTGCGAGACACGCCCGCTTCCTTAACCGCGGCATCGGTTGCCGCAAGGAGGGCATGACCCATGGCGCCAACGGTTTGTTGATAGCTCTCAATATGCTGTATGCAATTGTTATAGTGAGCATCGGCCATAACGGCCACCAAACGATTTGCCCAGTAGAAGTTCTCGGTGGTCACCTGAGCGGTGGTGTTTGAGAGGTACTCGGGCATGTTGCGCACATTGGGGTAGAGGGCAACCAGTGCATTGAAGGCATTGCATCCAAAGGCCATCCACTGAACCGCCCGACAGGACTCAGGCGCGTAGGGACGCAGCTGTAAGACGGCAAGTTGTCCGTTGCGATTGATGCCAATGGGACGATAGCGGCCGCGGCTGCCCTCGGCACCCTTTGAGCCGTAGCAATCGTAAGGGGTGCCCTGGTAGTGCAGGGAGAGCACATACTTTACGTCCTCTATGGTAAGCAGGCGCTCGGGACGGCGGCACCAGGGGATATTGTCGCTCTCGGGGGTGTAGCGGGCCTGCGGACCATCCCATACATCGCTTGAGGGGTTAAGGTAGCGTTGCATGGACCAGGCGCGAGGGGTGTTGTACACGTGGTCAGCGTCGCTTGTGCTGCCAAAGGCCTCGCGCGGATTAAAGACGTCTGCCGACGTGCCGGTCTCGCGCAGCGTGAGGTCAAGATGATGCGTTTGCATCCATAGGCGCAGGTTGGGGCTGCAAAGGTAATTGAAGCCCGCACCCTCGGCATCTGCCAGGTCAAACGTGTCGATACCCAGTTGGTTGGGCATGGTCACGTAACAGTCGTCAGGCACGCGCCGGGCAATCCAGTGATGGCCGCCAATGGTCTCAAGCCACCAGATTTCGTCTGTGTCGGAGAAGGCAATGCCGTTCATCTCGTAGGTGCCATAAACCTCAAGCAGGCCGCCCAAACGAAGAACCCCCTCGCGCGCCGAGGAGATGTAGGGCAACACGAGCGTGACAAAGTCCTCCTCACCCAAACCGCCAGGAACCTCGCTCTGATAGTCGGGCTCCCCCGGGTTACCCTGTGCCGGCTGAAGAACTACCAGCGGGTCTGCACCAAGCACACGCTCGTTTGAGGTGATGGTCTCGGTGGCTGTCATGGCCACGTCACACTCGTTGACGCCAGCCGCCGCCCATATACCCTCGTTGTCCAGCGCATTGGGTACGCTGCTGTAGCGTTGGGGGGTAAGGCTCGAGAGGTCAATCTGAAGGTGCGAGATCACGCTTTTATAAAGGCGCGGCTGCTCTTGGGGCAGCACCACCTGCATGCGCTTGGGCGTAAAGCTCCCATTGGCGTCGTCCTCGTTGCGCGCAATGATAGTTGACCCGTCATAGCTGGCCTTCTTGCCAACAAGGATGGTGGTGCAAGGCATGGTGGCACTCCTCGGTCCTACAGACGTTACCCTGACGACACAGGGACAGATAGAACTAATAATAGCGGTTACAGGCCGCATCTACCAGCCGCGGGTCGCGCCGCCTTACGCCTTTGCCTTCAGGCGCACGGTGAAGCGCGTGCCCACGCCCTCGCGGGTAAGGACCTCTATCGTGCCGCCGTGGGCATCTACAATCCATTTGGCAATGGAGAGGCCCAAGCCTGAGCCATCGGTCTTGTTGTTCTTTACGTCAGAAGCCCGGTAGAAGCGCTCAAAGATGTGGCGCACGTCCGCCTCGCTCATACCTATACCCTCGTCCTGCACCGTATAGCACACGTTGGCACCTTCGCGGCGCACCGCCAAGGTGATGGTCGACCCTGCAGGCGAGTACTTCTGAGCGTTTTGCACCATGATGCGCACCGACTGCTTAAGCATACCCGCATCACCCTCGGTCACCAGCCAGGGGCTCTCAAGATCAGCCTGCGTCACCGTGCAGCTGTAGGCATGCTGGTCGTCAATCATGCTTGACTCCTCGCAGACCTCGTGCACCATCTGCGCCACGTTTACATCCTCCCGGTTAAGGGAGTTGCGGCCCGAGTCACCTCGTGCCAAGAAGAGCAGCTGCTCAACCAGCTCCTGCATGTGCTGCGACTCGGTCTTAAGCGCCTCTATCGACTCGTCGAGCACGGCCTCGTCGGTCTTGCCCCAACGGTCGAGCATGTTCACATAGCCCTGGATAACCGCAATGGGCGTGCGCAGCTCGTGGCTGGCGTCAGACACAAAGCGCATCTGCTGCAGTTTGGCCTCTTGCATCTGGCGCAGAAGACCGTTGAGGGCAACCTCGATGCTGCGCAAGTCGCGGTCACCCGTTGACACGGTGGGCGAGTCAACGCTTGCGCGCTCGATGGCCTGCTCGAGCGTTGCCATCTTGTCGTCTTCGCTTGCCATGGGATCGCGTGTTGCAGTGACCTGTCCCATTGCCTCGGCGGCAACGGCAAGGTCGTTAAGCGGCTGAAGCTTGCGACGCACGCGCCTGGTGTCCGAGAAGAAGTCAAACAGGTCTAGCACCTGCGCTACCAGAAGAAAGCCCAGCACAGGCAAGAGCAGGCTTATGTAGTCACCCAAGGGGAAGGAGTAGCTTTGCCCGTCCGCTCCGGAAATGAGCAACGTCCACGCGGCAAGCTTGGGGCCAAGCCCCACAAGCGCATAGTGTGACGGCTCGACCAACTGTGCCTGCATGATGCGAAACGTTATGCCGTCTGTGGCAGCAGCCGGCAGAGACACCGTGCAGTGCCACAAGAAGGCCAGCGATAGCGCCGAGATCATCACGACATCCATAAAGAGCCATTTGAAAACCTTGCGCCACGTAAAGCCCCAGCTTATTGACCGGGCAATTGAAGCTGCAGGCTTAAGTGTGCCTGCCTGCCGCACAATCTGCGGTTGCGTGAGGTTGGTGCTAGTCCTCTCTGATGACATATCCCACCCCGCGGACAGTTGTTATGAGCTTGATGCCGTAGCGGTCATCAATCTTGGAGCGCAGATGGCGAATGTAGACGTCAATCACGTTGGTCTCGCCTATAAAGTCGTAGCCGCAGGCAATGCTGGCCAGACGCTCGCGCGACATCACCACATTGCGGTTTTCCATAAGGCACTTGAGCACCTCAAACTCGCGATTGGTGAGCTCCACGATGTCATCTTTTACGCGCACCTCGTGGCGCTCGACGTCAAGCGACACGCCCTTGATGCAGAGCACGTGATGATCAGGCTCGGAAGGGGCAGCCACCTCGCGGATTGTCTCTTTGCGCTTGAGCGCCACACGAATGCGCGCCAGCAGCTCTTCGATGGCAAAGGGCTTGGTGATGTAATCATCGGCACCCGCATCAAGGCCTGCCACCTTATCCATTACGGCATCGCGTGCCGTGAGCATGATGACGGGCACGTCGCTCTCACGCCTGATGCGCCGCAGCACCTCCATACCATTGAGCTCGGGAAGAAGCACGTCAAGCAGTATGAGGTCGTAGTCTCCACTCAGGGCGGCATCCACACCGCTGCGTCCGTCGCCTACCTTGCCCACCTCGTAGCCCTCGTGCGCAAGCTCCAGCTCGATGAAGCGTGCGATCTTCTCCTCGTCCTCGACTATGAGCATGCGTGCCATGGGCTACTCCTACCTGCAAGAGGGACCGCACCAAAAGGTACGGTCCCCAATGATCTGGTTGTCTTTGATGTTACTCGACCTCGGGCTCTTCCTCATCCTCATTCTCGGGCTCAGGTGCGGAGACGGGCTCGGGCCTAACCTCGGTCTTGTCCTTCTTGAAATCCTTCTTGAGGTTCTCGGCGGCATCGGCGGCCTTGTTCATGGCATCGTTTACGTTAATGGTGACCGGCTGTGCACCCTCAATGTGATAGCGGAAGCCAAAGAACAGTCCCAGGATCAGCAGCCAGATGGTGGCACCCCAGAAGAGCAGGCCGCAGACCATAACCAGCACGGGCAGGGCCACTATGCGGCTTCCATTGCGCTCGGCCACAAAGGTCATCTCGACGCTTGAGCGCAAGATCTTGGTGATCTGCTGGCAGAAGCGCGACCAGGTCTCGCCAAAGCGGCTGCGCTTGCTCGTGCGCTCGTACTCCTCCTGGGCCTCCTTCATCTCGGCCGACGAAACCTGCATGGCGCTGGTGTCGGAGGTCTCGTAGCTTGCGGTTTGCGCGTCGGCCTTGCCGTTGTTCTCAAGCCAGATGATGGCGTCGAGAACGTCATACTCGCAGGCCTCCAACGCGTCCTTTGCGTCCTGATAGCTGACGCCGGTCTTCTCGCGGACCAACTCGACCTTATCAAGCATCTCCATGATCAACACCCTTTCTTGGTGGGGGCGGGTTCCTGCCCGCCGTTTTGCATGGTCTTATCTTCGCAGGCAAAGATTAACGCCAACTTGGGCCTAGATTAATCTTGGATGAGGCTTGGCTAAGAAGAAGGAGAAGGATCAGCGTGGATTGGGGGACCGTCCCTTTTTCCACGTTGGCGGGATAACGGTTCTATTCCGTAG
>JAFWLX010000169.1 GCA_017510875.1 Atopobiaceae bacterium
CCAGCTGCCTCCATGGCAAGCGGACAGTGCATCAACAGCATGGCCAATAGTATCGAAGCTGCCGTACGTCATGATGTCATGGATTTCTCTTTTGCTCGCGTGGTAAGCCCAGACGTTTGAGTCCACGTAACGTGATTTTTTACTTCACTGTCTTTGGAGCAAAAAGTCCGTTTATCCAACCATTCAGATAGGTTAGGCCATCATCATTGAGCTCGGAGCTAAGCGCATAAAGCTCTCCCAGCGTAAACCCCAACGGGCGCTCTTCCAAATGCACATAGTTTGACCTGCTTGTTCCTATAGCTGTAGCCGCCTCCTCCGTAGTGAGCGCACTTGCAAGGCGCGCGCAGGCTACAGGTGATAGATCGTCATCCAAGAATCCTCCAACGGCATATAGGAGCTTTAAACATCTCTTTTCCAACATCCTAGCATCACATCTAATGAATGAGAACACACGGCATGAAAGGGAGGTTACGGTGAGCATCATCGGCGATAATATCCGCGCACTTCGAAAGCGCGAGAATCTTACCCAGCAAGATCTGGCCGATATTGCCCACGTAACGCGCGAGACCGTCAACAAATGGGAGAACGGCACCATCGAGGGGCTTCGCGAACACAACATCACAAGACTGCGCAAACACTTTGGCCTTACACTTGATGACCTGCGGTCTGAAAGCAACGGCTTGGCCGCGCAGATACGCATGGCAAGTATTATGCCAAACACCGTTATCGTCTACACGCCCCACTCCTTTGAGGTGTTATCCAGCTCGCACGCCATCATTGACGAGTATCTTTCACTACGCCATCCGCACGCATTTGCCGTAGAGATGGACGACTCCATGGACAGGGTGATGCCCAGACGATGCCACGCCCTTGTGGACCCAGACCTTCCGGCTCGGACAGGATCTATTGTCTATGCGTCCATTGACGGGGACAGCACGCACATCCACGTGGTGCGACGCCTGCATTTGGGCAGCATCATGGCCATGCTCAGCGCCGAAAGCCATAGGAAAGGCATCGAGGACATTGTGGTCGAGCGACACAACCTGCGCATAGAGGGCACGGTGTTCTGGTATCAGGCGGCAAAAGAAATGACGTAGGGAGCATATGCAAGCTGCCTATGAAGCTTCCCCTACCTGCGTTACGAGCGCACTAGCGCGAGATCCGTGGGAGACGAGGCGCACTTGGCGCGGGGGCTCATCCCCTGGGGAGGCAAGCTCATCCAGGCGCGTGAGAAACACGTCCAACCGCTCGGGGCCAATCTCATCTGCAAACTGCTCGCCCCACTCTATGACACAGGGACCATCTGACCCCAGCACGTCATAAAAGCCAATGTCCTCAAGCTGGGCCGGATCGTCCAGACGATAGAGGTCAAAGTGATAGAGAGGCATCTGCGCCCCGTCGTACACCATGAGGATATTGAAGGTGGGGCTTGTCACGTCATCGGTGATGCCCATGCCCGCAGCCATACCCTTGGTGAGCTGTGTCTTTCCGGCGCCAAGGTCACCCGTAAGAACCAGCACGTCACCGGGCTGCAGCAACTGCCCCAGGCGTCTGCCCAGCGCGATGGTCTCGTCAGTCGTGCGGGTAACAAAGCACTTCTCGGCCATGAGCGTCCTTTCTTGTGGCACAGCTTTTGGAAGCCCGCACCACCTTAGCCTTGCTGCACAGGATTGGCGGCAAGCCAAGCGCCCACCATACGCATGTCGTCTTCGAGCAGCGGGAGCCATTGCTGGTGATAGATGGTGGCCGCGGGGTGGAAGGTGGGACACACCACAAAGTGGCCGGTCTGGTATAGCTGGCCGCGCAGCTTGGTCACACCCTGCTCGGTACGCAGCACAAACTGCGTGGCAAAGTTGCCCAGACATACGATCACATCGGGCCAGATGGAACGAATCTGCTCGCGCAAGAACGGGGAGCAGGCCGCTATCTCTTCGGGCAGAGGGTTTCGGTTTGAAGGCGGGCGACACTTGATGACATTGGCTATGTAGATGTCCTCGCGGCGTAGCCCAGCCAGCGCCAACAGGCTGTTGAGCCGCTGGCCTGCCGCACCTACAAAGGGCTCTCCCTGCAGGTCTTCGTTCTTGCCTGGCCCCTCGCCTATGAACATCACGCGCGCATGAGGGTTGCCCACGCCAAACACCAGATTGGTGCGCGTATCGCCCAAGGGACATAGGTGGCAATCGCCCAGCACCGCGCGTATCTCCTCAAGCGACACCTCGCGTGGTTTCTGATGGCTGTGGCCAGGTATCTGCATAACTGCCATGGTGCCCTCCGCATCCATGAGTGAGGGACGCTCCCTCTTCTTTCGTGGCATCTATTGCTCGCCTTCCCATACCAGGGCGTTACGGGCCGACTACACGTACACCTTTTCCATGCGCATGCCAAAGTTGCAGGTAACCTCGTAGTTGATAGTCCCGCGCAGTTGGGCCATCTCGTCGGCGGTTATGCACTCGTTGCCATCGTTGCCAATGATGGTCACCAGGTCGCCCTCTTGCACGGGCTGCGCGCGCCGGTACGAGCGCACGGGGTTGGTATCAACGGCAAACATGCACTGGTCCATGCAAATGTTGCCCACCTGACGTGCACGTTTTCCGTGCACCAGCACCTCCATGCGCCCCGAGAGCGAACGCGAGAGGCCGTCAGCGTAGCCCAGTGGGATAGTGGCAATCTGTACGTGAGGTGTGGGAACACGGTAGTTAAGGCCATAGCTCACGCCCTCGCCCACCGCCGGGTAGATGGCACGTGTCACACGGGCGCGCACGCTCATGGCAGGTACCAACTTTATGCGGGGCGCAGTGGCCTCGGAAGGCTGCAGGCCATAAAGGCCAATGCCCGCACGGCACATGTCAAAATGGTGATGGGGATGCAGAATGGTGCCAGGCGTGTTGTCGCAATGCACCAAGCCTACCTCGCGGCCAGCGTCACGCAGGGCCTCCACAGCCTCGTCAAAGCGACGAGCCTGCAGCTGAAAGTCCCAGTCCTGCACATTGTCGGCCGTGGCAAAGTGGGTGAAGGTGCCCATGCACTTGAGGCCACGGTGGAAGTCGATGGCATGACGAAACTCCAGCACGTCCTCGGGCAACACACCAATGCGCGTCATGCCCGTGTCAATGGCTAGGTGGTACTTGCCTATCTTATCCATGGCAGCGGCGCTCTCGCCGTAGGCAAGGGCAAACTCGCTGGTATAGACGCTAGGCATGATGTCGTACTCAAGCAGGGTGTCGATAGCGCCCATGGGTACCTGGTTAAGCAGCAGAATGGGCCACTCGATGCCCGCCTCGCGCAGCTCTACGCCCTCGGCAACCGTTGCCACGGCAAACTGGTCGGCGCCCGAAGCATGCATGGCCTTGGTACACTCGATGGCCCCGTGGCCGTAGCCGTCGGCCTTTACGGCACACATGAGCTTGGTACCCCTTTTGAGCAGGGCCTTTATGGCGCGCGTGTTCTTACGGATGGCGTTGAGGTCAATCTCGACCCATGCCCACCTGTCTGTTGGCTCGTGGCTTAACGGCACGATGCGGCACCTCCTACGACTGCACTTGCCTATTGCAGACCCTCGCGGACTGCAGCCTCATCCGCCAGGGCGTTGTCATTCTACTCGTACTCTACGCCAGCCATCATGGCGCGCTCCTCTACGGCATCAACGGCAAGACCAACCATGTCGATTATGTCTCCGGCCATGACGCCGCGCGAGCCGTGACGCTCGGTGGCAAGCAGACCTGCGTATCCGTGAATCTCGCACGCCAGCGCTGCTAGCAGCGGCAGGTCGCTCCCCTCCACCTGGCCGCGAGCCAAAAGCGTGGCCACAATGCCACCCAGCACGTCCCCCGAGCCTGCCGTGGCAAGCGAGGCCGGACCAGGCTTGGGAAGAATGGCCGACTCTACACCCACACAGGCGCTGGCGTTGCCCTTGGCAAGCACGGCAAGCTCGCTGCCGCCATCGGCCCACACCACCCTACGTGCAGCGTCAAGCATTGAGGTAAGGGAGTCGGGCGGCGTATCGGCAAGGCCCACCAGCCGTCCCAGCTCGGCTCTATGCGGGGTAAGAACGATGGGCGAGGTGCGGCGCAGCAGCTCGGGATACTCGTCAATCTGCCCCCCGGTAAGGCGCGCGATGCAGTTGAGGGCATCGGCATCAACCACCAACTTGCACGTGGAGTTGAACAGGGCCGACACCACCGCCACGGTGCCCGACGACACACGCATGCCCGGACCCACAAGCGTTGCGTCGCGACGCTCGGCCAGACGCACCGCCATGTCGGCAGCACGGTTAGAGAAGCAACCGTCGGACTCGGACGGCAGGCCTATCACAGGAATCTCCATCATGTGCGCCTGAACTGCAGAAACGATGGCCTCGGGCACGGCGAGCGTAACGTAGCCAGCACCGGCGCGCGCCGCTGCCAAGGCCGCCATCATGGGTGCGCCCACAAAGCGCGTGGAGCCACCCACCACCAGCACCGAGCCACGCGAGAACTTGTCCACCGTAGTTGTAGGCGGAGCGATGACGGACTGGTAGTCGCCTAGGTCTGCTCGCCAGGCAACGGGGTCGGCCTCCATGGCCAGTTGATCGGTCTGCTCGGCCAGCGGAGCCACCACAATGGCGCCGCACATGTCACGTCCCTCATCGGAGAGAAGGCCGGGCTTCAAGGTGAGCATGGTCACGGTCTCGTCGGCCACGATGCAGGGACCGTCCGCATGGCCGGTCTGAGCCGAGAGGCCACTGGGGACGTCAACGGCCAACACGCGCGTGCCCGAGTTGTTGATAGACTCGATCCAGATGTCAAACGGAGCGCCAGCCTGACCGTGAAAACCAGTGCCAAACATGCAGTCGATGACCACGTCGGCCTGGGCCAACAGGCTCTCTATCTCGGCGCGCGGAGGGGCCACCAGAGCCTCCACACCCACCGAGAGGGCGCTCTTGGCCACCACCGGAGCCAGATCGCCCTTAAGCTCGCCGGCCTCGATGGGAGTTATGACCACCACGCGCTTTCCCTTACGCAGCAACTCTTCGGCAGCAACCCAGCCATCACCACCGTTGTTGCCAAAACCGCAGAACACGAGGGCAAACTCTATATCTCCCATGCCCAGGGCCTCGTTGGCTGCGGCCAAGCCGGCACGATGCATGAGCTCGGAAATGCTTACCCCCACACGCGTGAGGGCTATCTCAAGCGAGCGTACGTCCTCAACGTTCAGAACCGGCTGCATGGTTGCTTCCTCCCTGGAAATTGGTTTCATCTGGCTGGGCGGGCGCAGGCGGCTTGGCAGGACG
Source organism: Atopobiaceae bacterium (assembly GCA_017510875.1). Lineage (GTDB taxonomy): Bacteria > Actinomycetota > Coriobacteriia > Coriobacteriales > Atopobiaceae > UBA1367. Next base: position 5,270 of record JAFWLX010000169.1, read on the forward strand.
GGCCTCCAGCGTTGCGGCAACATCGCCCTGCAGGCGCTCAAGCTCGTCAATCACCGAGCGTGCCTCTCTAAATGACGAAAGCAGCTCGCGTTTGGGATCGCGCTCTTCCTTGGGCTTGGGCTTTACCTCGTCGGTCACCAAAAGGGCCATGGCCGTGGCCACGTCGTGGGTAAAGGAGAGCGAAAGCGCTATCTCGGTAACACCGCGCTTGGCAGCAGCCGCTTGCGCAGCACCCGACAGCAGAGCATTGGGTCGGCCATTGTCAGAATGGCCCACCGAGATGTCATAGCGACCAAAATGACTGCCGTCCTCACCGGTAAGGGCCTTGGTCACAGCGGACCGGGCGGCGAGGCGCGCGGCGTAGTGCTCGGCAGGACGAGCCGTGCCCTCGCAAAAGCGGCGTTCCTCGTCGGTAAAGACGCGCTTGGCAAAGCCCGCGCGCCGCCCAAGAGCGCGCTCCATGCGCGCAATCTCGAGAATGCCTATGCCCACACCGGCTGATGGCATGCCGCCCCTTTCTTTGTAAACAAAGTGCCGCACCACATACGGAAAGAGTTTAGCAGTACCCACGCCTCCTCGGACGGAACACTTTGTAGATGCAGCGGGGCGGGAGGCCGCACCTTCCCGCCCCGCTGCATCAGCTTGCGTGGTCTGTCGCCTTGTCTAGTAGTAGTCCACCACGTCAATCATAGAGAGCAGGTAGTCCTGCTCGACTACGCGACCGCGCGCCAGCTCGGCCGCGGCAACGATGGACATCCAGTTTTGGATGTAGGACATCTCGCAGCCCTGGCGCTCACAGTAGGTACGCAAGTACTTCTCGGCGATCTCCTTCTCGCCGCCGAGCATGAGATGCAGGTAGGTGGTGGCGCAGTCAGCGCCGCCGTTGCCCTGGGTGGCATGGGCCCAGTCGCACACGCTCATGGTGCCGTCCTCGCGCACGATGATGTTGGAGGGCACGAAGTCGCCGTGGCAGATCTTGTTGTGGTTGGGCATGCCGTCCAAACGCACCAGCAGCTCGTACTGGGTGGCCTCGCTGATGATGTCGCCCAGGCTGTTGATCATGCGGGCGTACTTGTCCTTCTGGCGGTTCATCAGCGGGTTCTTGTGGGCGTGAATCTGCAGCTCAAGCTCCACGAAGTCAGCCATGCGCTCGACCTCGGGATCCTCGTTGATGAGCTGGCGCAGCGTCTTGCCCTCCACCTTCTTGGTGGCGATGGCCCACGTGTTGCCCACCTTGCCCACCTCAAGCAGTTCGGGCACGTCGATGCCCGCCTGGTCGGCGCGGGCGAGGTTCAGGGCCTCGTTCATGATGTCAGCCGCAGGCTTGTTGCCGTTGAACACCTTGACCACAGTGTCGCCGCAGTCGTAGACCACCTTGTTGTGGCGCTCTACGATGACGCTCTTGTCCTTGGGAAGTTTCATGAGATGCCAATCCTTTCTTGCGACGGGCGCGCCTTAGTCCTCGTAGCTCGAGGCCGGACGGTCGTAGTAGGCGTCGAGGTAGATTTCCTTGATCTCGCTGATGAGCGGATAGCGCGGGTTGGCGCCGGTGCACTGGTCGTTGAAGGCGTTCTCGCTCATCTCGTCGAGCGTGTCGAGGAAGTACTGCTCGTCCACGCCGTACTCGGCGATGGTCTTCTTGACGCCCACGTGCTCCTTCAGGTCCTCGATGCCAGCGATGAAGTTCTCGAAGACCTCGTCGTCGGTAGCGCCGTCAAAGCCGCAGGCGCGACCAAACTCGACGTAGCGTTCCTTGGCGTGCGGGTACTCGTACTGGCTGAAGCTGCCCATCTTGGTCGGACGCTCGGCGGCGTTGTAGCGCATGACGCGCGTGAGGATGATCGCGTTTGCCCAGCCGTGCGGGATGTGGTGGTAGGCGCCCAGCTTGTGAGCCATGGAGTGGTTGACGCCCAGGAAGGCGTTGGCAAAGGCCATGCCTGCCAGGCAGCTGGCGTTGGCCATGTGGTCGCGGGCCTCCAGGTCATCGGGGTTGTCGTAGGCGCGAGCCAGGTACTTGAACACCAAGGCGCCAGCGCGCAGGGCCAGCGGGTCGGTGTAGTCACTCGCCATGATCGAGACGTAGGCCTCCATCGCGTGGGTAAGCACGTCAACGCCCGAGGCGGAGGTCAGGCCCTTGGGCTGGCTCATCATGTTGTTGGTGTCCACGATGGCCATGTTGGGCAGCAGCTGGTAGTCGGCCAGCGGCCACTTGATGCCAGTCTCGGCGTCGGTGATGATGGCGAACGGCGTGCACTCCGATCCTGTGCCGGAGCTGGTGGGGATGGCCACGAAGTAGCACTTGTTCCCCATCTGCGGATAGGGGTAGATGCGCTTGCGGATGTCCATGAAGTTCATGGCCATGTCCTCGAAGCGAGCCTCTGGATGCTCGTACATGAGCCACATGATCTTGGCTGCATCCATGGCGGAGCCACCGCCTACGGCAATGATCGTATCGGGCTCGAAGGAGCTGAGCTGCTTCACACCCTCCTGCGCGCACTGCAGCGTGGGGTCGGGGGCGACATCGTAGAAGCAGGCGTGGGCGATGCCCATCTCATCGAGCTTGGACTCGATCTGCTTGGTGAAGCCGCTCTTGTACAAGAAGGAGTCGGTCACGATGAAGGCGCGCTTCTTGCCCATGATGGTGCCCAGCTCGTCGAGCGCCACCGGCATGCAGCCGCGCTTGAAGTAGACCTTCTCGGGCACGCGGTACCACAGCATGTTCTCTCGCCTCTCTGCCACCGTCTTGACGTTGATCAGGTGCTTGACGCCCACGTTCTCGGAGACGGAGTTGCCGCCCCACGAGCCGCAGCCCAGCGTGAGGGACGGGGCCAGCTTGAAGTTGTACAGGTCGCCGATGCCGCCGTGGCTGGAGGGAGTGTTGACCAGGATGCGGCAGGTCTTCATAGCGGCGGCGTGCTTGGCCATCTTCTCGGTCTCGCGCGTGTCGATGTAGAGCGAGCTGGTGTGACCGTAACCGCCGTCGGCCACGAGGCGCTCGGACTTGGCGATGGCCTCGTCGAAGGTGTCGGCGTGATACATTGCCAGAACCGGCGAGAGCTTCTCGTGCGCGAACTCCTCGGTGATGTCGACGCTCTCGACCTCGCCGATGAGGATCTTGGTGCTCTGCGGCACCTTGACGCCGGCCATCTCGGCGATGGCGGCGGCACGCTGCCCCACGATGCGGGCGTTGAGCTTGCCGTTGATGATGATGGTCTTGCGGACGCGGTCGAGCTCCTCGCCCTCCAGGAAGTAGCAGCCACGGAGCTTGAACTCGGCCTTCGCGGCGGCGTAGGCCTCGTCGCCCACCACGGTCACGCTCTGCTCGGAGGCGCAGATCATGCCGTTGTCGAAGGTCTTGGAGTGGATGATGGAGTTGACGGCCATGCGCACGTCCGCCGTGCTGTCGATGATGACCGGGGTGTTGCCCGCGCCCACACCAAGGGCCGGCGTACCGGAGCTGTAGGCCGCCTTGACCATGCCAGGGCCACCGGTGGCCAGGATGATGTCGGACTCGGCCATGAGAACCTGGGTGTTTTCGAGCGAGAGTGCCTCAATCCAGCCGACGAGGTGCTCGGGTGCGCCGGCGGCCACGGCGGCGTCATTGACGATGCGCGCTGCCTCAGCCGTGCAGCCCTTGGCGCGCGGGTGCGGGCTGATCATGATGGCGTTGCGGGTCTTCAGCGCGATGAGGCACTTGAAGATGGCCGTCGAGGTGGGGTTGGTGGTGGGGATGACCGCGCCGATGATGCCGATGGGCTCGGCAATCTTCTTGATGCCAAAGACGGGGTCCTCCTCGATGACGCCGCAGGTCAAGGTGTCCTTGTAGGCGTTGTAGATGTATTCGGAGGCGTAGTGGTTCTTGGTGACCTTATCCTCCACGCAGCCCATGCCGGTCTCCTCCACGGCCATCTTGGCCAGAGGAATGCGGGCCTTGTTCGCGGCCATGGCCGCCTCGAAGAAGATCTTGTCCACCTGCTCCTGAGTGAAGGTCGCAAACTCCTTTTGCGCCTCGCGCATGAGGGCAAGCTTCTCGAGAAGCTCCTCGTTGCTTCTCACGACGAGGGCCGCGCCGTCATCAAAGACGGTCTTGGTCTCTTCGGACATTAATGATCCCCCTTCTCTGAAACGAACGTGATAGAAACTGATCGTGCGTCGAATACGTCATGTTGATCTGACGGCGTAGGGCTGACGCGCTTCCTATGATCTTCGCTGCGCTGAGACACCGTGGGCACGACGCGGACGTACGAATGACCTCCCCGCACGCACCTGCCCGTGGCAGCGCGCCAGCGCAACTCCTTAGAGCAGCGTAACAGATGCGTCCTCGCAGGCACTGACGAATTCGTCAGACAGTCCCCCATCAGAGACCACGGTGTCCACCTGCTGCAATCCGCATATCCTGAACGTGGATGGTCTGCCCTCCTTGCTCGAGTCCATGAGGACGATGCACTTGTGCGAACGCTCGACCAAGGTGGCCTTGAAGACCGCCTCGTCATCCGAGCCACATGAGAAGCCCTCGCCGCGCTGGTAGCCTGTCACACCCAAGAACACCTGGTCAAACCTCATCGAACGCACCGACTCGATAGCACGTGCGCCCGTGGTACTCATGGAATAGCAGTTGAGGCGACCTCCCACCACGAGGGTCATGACCCGCTCGAAGCGCGCAAGCTCGGAGGCCACGGTGAGCGAGTTGGTAAACACCAGCAGCTCCATGTCCTCCATCGCCGCGGCAAGCGCCGTGGTCGTACTTCCCGAGTCAATGAATATGGTGCGGCCCTCTCGAACGAGGCCGGCAGCCTTCTGTGCGATGGCCGTCTTCTCGGCCAAACGCCTGCCCACACGGCGTGCAAGCAGGTCGTCAGTACCCACCGCAAAGCCCACGGACTTGGCTCCACCATGAACCCTGATGATCTGGTGGTTTTGGTCAAGCGTCTTGAGGTCGGTTCGCAAGGTCATCTCGCTGACGTCGGGAAACGCATGCTTCAGCTGGGCAAAGGTGACGCTGCCCTCATTATTGATGAAATCAACAATGAGCTCTCGGCGCTCGGCCATAGCCATGCTACTCTCCTCCCGCTCGCTTATGCACATATCCTCTCCTTCATGATATCGCATGAGGTGCCCCATTCCGTCAGACGGGGGCGATGGGACGCAAATCCCATCGCCCCGCGTTATCTTGGTCGCTACTCAGCCCAATGCTCCAGCAGGTAGCGCTCCGCCTCCGGGCACCAGAGGCCATTGTTGCCTTCGACGATGTCGGCGAGGCCCGCATAGCGCTCGTCCTCGTCAGCCTTGCTCCGCAGCTCGTCCAGCGCTATGAGCGGCATGGAGATGTGCGTGTAGATGAGCTTCTTGCCGCCAGCGATGGAGGGCAGGTTGCAGGTGGCCTCGGCGGCTGCGTCAAGACCGCCGATGTGGGTGACCATGACAGCCGGGTCGATGCGGCCAGCCGCCGTCAGCTCGAGCGACTCGACCATGTCGGCCGTGTTGCCGCCCGTGGTTCCCATGACGTGCGTGGAGTTGTAGTGCACGTCATAGAAGTTGATGGGCGCCTTGAACTGGGTGTCCGTCGGGCCCGCAAAGAAGTTGAGGCAGCCGTCGCGACCAAGGATGGCGCTGGACTGCTCGATGACCGCAGTCACCGGCGCGTAGCACAGCACGTCGTCGTAACCCTTGCCGCCCGTGATGGCGCGCAGCTCGGCCACGGGGTCGTCCATCTCGCCCGTGTTGACGAAGTGCAGCTCGACGCCCGTCTCCTCCTTGACCTGCTCGGGCGGGAACAGGCTGGCCGCACGGTCGAGACGCTCCTGGTTGATGTCGGTCACCACAAGGAGGCCGGGCTTGCGATCACGATGCAGCGCATAGGTGAGTGCGCCCAGGCCCATCGGGCCCGCACCGGCGGTGATGGCAAGGTTGCCACCCTCACGGATGCCCATCTCGTGGGTGTAGACGCCCATCTGCGTGTGATAGGCCGCGTTGAGCGCGCCGACGGAGCAGGAGAGCGGCTCGGCAAGGGACGCCTGGTAGTACGCCTCGCCCTCGTAGACGAGGAAGCTGTTGGTGGCAAATATCTCCTGCGGCAGGATGCAATAGGTAGCATCTCCCCCGCAGAACTCATAGGAGTAGCCCGGAGAATCCATCGAGCCCTTGTAGTTGATGGCAGGCTGGATGGTGAACTTCTGGCCCGGGTGGTAGAGGTCGGCATACTTGGCCCCAACCTCAACGATGTTACCCGCAAACTCATGGCCTGTGATGGGCGGATGCTCGGCGGCGTCCTCATGCACCCGCTTATGCTCGGTGCCAAGCTTGGCCATCTTGTAGGTTGACATGCAGATGGAGTCAGATATGACCTCGACCAGCATCTCGTCGTCGGCGATCTGGGGAAGCTCGAACTCCTCCAGCCTCAGATCCATCGCCGCATGCAACCTCACTGCTTTTGCCTTCATGGATGGAACCCCTCCCATACGTTGTGCGCCTTGCGCAATTCTGTTGGAATGACTGTTGTTTCAACACCTTGCTTAGCATTCTACTTATCAATTCAACATTGTCAAGTGTTTAAACTGAAAGTTTTGCTCTAAAGGCCATGCCTCTTCTGGCAACACCGACTGCCTTTACTTTTATACCGTTTACCTGCCTATTAGCGGCTAGCTTCCGGTTTCTTGCCAAAAGTTTCTTGCACTTTTATTTCAAAAGGTCTAGAGTCTGAATTGTCGTTTCAACACCTTACATAACAACGACATTCACGCACCACAACGAAGGAGAGGGAAATGGCAGACATTCGAGCAGGAATAGCCAAGTTTGGCAAGTTCCTCAGCGGCATGGTCATGCCCAATATCGGTGCCTTTATCGCATGGGGTTTCCTTACGGCACTGTTCATCGAGACGGGCTGGCTGCCAAATGCGCAGCTGGCCGAAATGGTTTCGCCCATTCTTAAGTACCTGATTCCCGTCATGATCGCCGGCCAGGGTGGCCAGGCCATCGCAGGCCAGCGCGGTCGCGTCATCGGTTCCATCGCCGTCATGGGCGCCATCGTTGGATCCGACTACACCATGCTCATGGGCGCCATGGTCATGGGTCCGCTCGCCGGCTTCGTCATCAAGAAGTGGGACGAGTGGGCAGCCAACTGGAAGCCCGCCGGCCTCGAGATGCTCGTAGACAACTTCTCGCTCGGCATCCTGGGCATGCTGCTCGCCATAGCTGGCTACTACGGCGTAGGCCCCTTCATGGGCGGCATCCTGGTAGTGCTGCAGGCAGGCGTCGAGATGCTTGTCAACGCACACGTGCTTCCGCTTCTGGCCATCTTCATCGAGCCGGCCAAGGTGCTGTTCCTCAACAACGCCATCGGCAACGGCGTGTTCGTGCCCATCGCGACCGAGCAGGCCAAGGAAGCCGGCCAGTCCATCATGTACATGCTTGAGTCCAACCCCGGCCCCGGCCTCGGCGTGCTCCTTGCCTACTGCTTCTTCTGCAAGGACCAAGCGACCAAGCAATCCGCGCCCGGCGCCATCATCATCCACTTCCTTGGCGGCATCCATGAGATCTACTTCCTGTATGTCCTCATGAACCCCAGGGTCATCATCGCCCCAATCGTGGGCAACATGGTCTCCATCCTGCTCTTCAGCGTCTTTGGCTGCGGCCTAGTTGGCCCCGCCTCCCCCGGCTCCATCATCGCCTTCATGGCTATGGCGCCTCAGGGCCAGACCATCCCAATCCTGCTTGGCGTGCTCGCAGGCGCTGCCGTGTCGTTCGTCATCGCTTCGCCCATCGTCCGCGCCTCTGACGTCTCCGACCTCGCCTCCGCGCAGGCCACTGTCTCCAGCATGAAGAGCGGCGACTCCGCCACGAACGCAAGCGCTGGCTTTGGTGACAAGATCGTCTTTGCCTGCGACGCTGGCATGGGCTCCTCCGCCATGGGCGCAACCCGCTTCCGCAACCGCATCAAGCTGGACCGTCCCGACCTCATCGTGGAACACGCCTCCGTGGACGAGGTCCCCGCAGACGCAAGCATCGTCGTCGTGCAGGCAAACCTTGCCGACCGTGCTCGCAAGAGCGCCCCGCAGGCCCAGTTCGTGGTCATCAACAACTTCCTGTCCGACCCCAACCTCGACAATCTGTACAACTCGCTCGTGTCGGCCGCTGCGGCAGCTGGCGTCGGCGAGACCGATGACGCCATCCTCACCGAGAAGATCGAGTCTCCCAACGCGCCGAGCATCGCCATCGACCGCGCGGGCATCAAACTCGGCTGCCCCTCAGTGAGCAAGGACGAGGCCATTCGCGCCTCTGGCGAGCTGCTCATGGCCCATGGCGCCGTTGACGCAAGCTACATCGACGCCATGCTCGAGCGCGAGCGCGTCCAGAGCGTCTACATGGGCATGGGCGTTGCCATCCCGCACGGCACCAACGAGGCAAAGGACTCCGTCAAGAAGACCTGCGTGACCCTGCACCAGTATCCCAATGGCGTTGACTGGGGCGAGGAGAAGGCCTACCTGGTCTTTGGCATCGCCGGAGCCGGCGGAGAGCACCTGCAGGTGCTTGCCAACGTCGCTCGCGCCCTCGAGGACGAGGCGGTCGTCGAGAGGATGCGCACCACCGATGACGTCGACTGGCTGCTGCAGATTCTGAGCTAGTCCCTCCCTTCCCTGTTGCCCGATGGTCCACAGCATCGGGCAATGCAAAAGGCGCCGGAGCAGTCGAAAGGCTGCTCCGGCGTCCCCTTTGTGCAGAAAGCATCATCGCTGGCGGGCCAGCTCTCAGTTGTGCCTATCCTACCGCCCCTGCGGCAAGTTTGTCTCGCACCTCAAACAGGTCCGAGCAGATGAGCGCCGCGTTCTCCTTGGCAAAGTCGTCTGGGGCTATCATGTCGGGCACCATGATGGTTATGAAGCCGCCTGCCACACCCGCACGCACGCCCGAGAGGCTGTCCTCGAGCACCAGCGTGTGCGCAGGGTCAACGCCCATGGCCTCGGCCGTCTTGAGAAAGATGTCGGGCTCGGGCTTGGGATGGGCCATGCCCACGCCTGTGAACAGCTCGCCAAAGTACTCCTCCACACCACCATTGGCCAGGTTCATCCGTATGGCCTCAAGCGAGCTGGACGAGGCGACGGCCATGGGAATGCCCTGTTCCTTGAGGTAGGCAAGCAGCTCATCGAGGCCAGGCTTCTTGGGCACGCCCTGACGAATGCGCTCGTGGACCTTAGCGTAGGCCGTCTCGCGCACATAGGCCGCATCTACGTCCGGCACGAAGCGGTTGATAACCGCCTCCATGCTCTTGCCCGACGTGCCCCTCACCGCATCGGCAAGCCCATGGGGATACTCCTTCCCCACCGTTGCCAGCACCGGCGCCCAGGTCTCGGTCCAGATGGGCTCCGTGTCAAACATCAGGCCGTCCATGTCAAAAATCGCGCCTTCAAGCATTGTGCTGACCTCCTCGCTCGCGCCGTTTGCATCAATGACTCCAGTGTAGTGCATTACCTGCGCCCTCGATCTGCGAGCGGCCTGCGTATCGGGCGGAGGAGCGAAGCGATACGTGGCAACGTGCACAGGAGCCTTCCCCGTAGCCACCCACGCGAAAGCGGAGCGAAGGGCAATACGCCCCTCGCACCGCTCGAAAAGTCCCAGGAGATGGGTGGTCCCTACGCCCGGTAGCGCTCCACGACCTTGAGCACAATATCGTCCGCCTGGCGACACAGCTCGTCGGTGGGTGCCTCGGCCAGGATGCGCACCAGCTGCTCGGTGCCGCTCGCTCGCACGAAGCAGCGCCCGTTGCCCGCAAGGAACTTGTTTGCCTCCTTCTCGGCAGCCTTCACCTCGGGGTCGGCCATCGCGGCATCGCGATCGGTCACCGGCACGTTGATCAGCAGCTGCGGGTAGAGCTTGACCGGACGCACCAGCGTGGAGAGGCTCTCCTTCTCGGAGCGTACCGCCTCCATGATACGCAGGCTGGTCATGATGCCGTCACCGGTGTTTTCGATGTCGCCAAAGATGATGTGGCCGCTCTGCTCGCCGCCAAGACTGTAGCCGTTCTCGCGCATGCAGGCATAGACGTACTTGTCGCCTACGCTGGTGGTCTCGTACTTGATGCCAATCTCCTCAAGCGCCTTGAAGAAGCCAAAGTTGCTCATAACGGTGGGCACCACGGTGGACTTGGCCAAACCGCCGTGCTTGTTGAGGTAGCGGCCGCATACGTACAGGATGAGGTCGCCGTCGACCACATGGCCCTTGTCGTCCACCGCAAGGCAGCGGTCGGCGTCACCGTCATAGGCAAAGCCCACGTCAAGGTTGTTGCGCAGGACGAAGGACTGCATCTGGTCGATGTGGGTGGAACCGCAGTTGACGTTGATGTTGAAGCCGTTGGGCGTGTTGTTGTAGACGTAGACGTCCGCACCCAGCGCGTCGAACACCGGCTTGGCAACGCTCGAGGCAGCGCCGTTTGCGCAGTCGAGGCCGACCTTCACCCCCTGCAGGCTGAATTTGGCACTGGCGATGAGGTGGGCGATGTAGCGATTGCGGCCCTGCATGAAGTCCACGGTGCAGCCAATCGCGTCGCCCGTGGCCAGGGGCACATCAATCTCGCCGTCGATGTAGCGCTCGATCTCCTTGAGGACGTCCTCGTCCATCTTCTCGCCCTGGCCGTTGACGAGCTTGATGCCGTTGTCGTAATAGGGGTTGTGGCTTGCCGTAATCATGATGCCGCAGTCAAAGGCGCCATCAGCCGTCACGTAGCTCACTCCTGGGGTGGGGATAACATGGAGCATGTAGGCGTCGGCGCCACTGGCAACCAAGCCGCTTACCAGCGCAGACTCAAACATGTAGCTCGAGCGGCGGGTGTCCTTGCCCAACACGATACGCGCCTTGCGCTCCTGGCGAAGGCCGTAGTACCAACCCACGAATCGACCGATCTTGAAGGCGTGCTCAACGTTAAGGCCCTCGTTTGCCTGTCCACGAAAGCCGTCGGTTCCGAAATACTTCATATGATGCTCCTTGGTTTTATTTGCACGCTTACGTGTATCTGAACGATTTTAGCAGGATGATCCGTTTTGCCAAATGCCCACACGCATACGCCAAGAATTGCCCTCATCAAGACAAACGAATGGCGCATCGTCACGTATCGCCATGAAAACGGTAGGGCACTTTGCTATTCGTCGCAAGTTTGCGACGAATAGACCTCCTGTGCACGAGTACCGCTATGGCAGCTCCTCATGAGAGGCCTATCTGTCGCAAACTTGCGACGAATAAGCTACACGACACTCTTTTTCTGTCGAGTATGCCTCTTGCGCTCATCCTGCCTGGGAGTAACCTTCTTGCCAAGAATGTCCAACAGACGTTGAACCTCATTGATGCTGGGCCACACTTCCTCCCGAACGTGCTTGCGGGTCTTTCTCGCCACCCACCGAGCGATATAGTCCATTTGAACGGCGCTGCTCAGCTGGCCGTTAGTCACATAGAGAAGCTCATATCCCTCTGTGCAAAGGGCATAATGCCTTGAGCAGTCATCCTCAATCTGCTTTTCATGGTCCTTGCCAAGGTATTCAAGACCGAAAAAGCGCTCCGGCCAACACAAGTCAATCCTACATTCTTTACGCGCATAGAATTTCTTGGCATATTCATCCAATGGGACGCTGTAGTTCATCTGAGGAAGCGCAAGACCAAACCCGTAATACGACGGAGGCAACGACAGCGCAAGCTGCAAGTTAATCTCTTGAGGTGACGCCGCTCCCGCACAAGTCCAACGTAACGCTTCTCGTAACTGCCCGACTCCCCTAGCACCAGACGCGCCCTTGACGAAGCGATATAGGTCGTCCTCTTTGATTAGGGGCAATCTGTCCTCAAGAACATCTTGGCCATTCTTCCCCATGGTCGGAGATTTCGTTGCGAGGTAGCGTCCCAACATCATGCAGAGATTAATCATGTGAAGCTCGGATGCCTGCTGCATGAGGCAGAACGCAGGGGACGACACATACAGCCCCATTGTGTTAGGAGCACGAAGTAGCGCCCCCTCGGGCAGTCGCCCTGTCCACCTGTGGCACACGACCATATCGTTTTCTCGCGGAGCTCCCCCGTCTCCAACAAGAACCTCAATACCATCGCTAAACACATCGGCCAAGTAGGACGGTATCCAGACGCCTTCAAAATCCGCCCTGAACTGAGTAACGCAACTTGATGAGACGGGCTCCATCTCAATGCCCTTGTGCGCAAACAGCTCAAGCGCTTTGTCGGCCGATGCATTACATAAACAGATGCTCATGATGCCCCCTTTCGCTCGGGAACACCTATCATCCATGAGTGAGCACAAAAGTGCCTGAGAATTCCAATCGCTTCATTTTTCATGCAGCGACCTTAAAAGTAGTTACGTGCGACATTCGTCGCACCGGGTCGTTTTCTTCTCGAAGCCATAGGCATGGATAGCTTGTTGTTCAAAAATCGAAGCCTCGTGCCTATTCGTCGCAAGTTTGTGACAAATAAGGCTCTCGCGAAGCGATGTCGCCATCGGCCCCATCATGAGAGGCTTATTCGTCGTAAACTTGCGACGAATAAGCCTCTCGGTAAAAAAGCACGCCATTTTGTCTCGAGTGCCGGGAATCAAAGCGACCATGAGCAAGTACTGCACGGGCGAGCACGAAAAACGCCCCGCCGGACAAGCCAGCAGGGCGTTTGAGAGCATATGGGACAAACGTTAGCGCTTGGAGAACTGCGGACGCTTGCGGGCCTTCTTCAGACCGTACTTCTTGCGCTCGACGGCGCGGGAGTCGCGGGTGAGGTAACCGGCCTTCTTGAGATCGGTACGGTAGTCGCCAGCCTCGAGGAGGGCACGGGCAATGCCCAGACGCAGAGCGCCAGCCTGACCGTTGATGCCGCCGCCCTTGCAGTTGGCGAGCACGTCAAAGCGGGCGTCGGTGTCGGTAGCGCGCAGCGGCGCGGTGGCGTTGTCAACAAGCTGCTGACGGCCAAAGTAATCGGCAGCGTCACGGCCGTTGACGACGACCTTGCCGGTGCCGGGGACGAGACGGACGCGAGCAACGGCCTCCTTGCGACGGCCGGTACCCATGTAGACTGCGGTGTTGTCAGCCATCGGTTACGCCTCCATTTCAATCTTGACGGGGTTCTGGGCCGCATGCGGATGCTCGGGGCCAGCGTAGACCTTGAGCTTCATGCCCTGCTTGCGACCAAGGGTGTTGTGGGGAAGCATGCCCTTGACGGCGTGCTCGACAACCCACTCGGGCTTTTTGGCCATGGCATCCTTGAAGGACTCGGTCTTGAGTCCGCCCAGGTAGCCAGAGTGACGCCAGTAGAACTTGGCGTCGGCCTTGTTGCCGGTAAGCACAACCTTGTCGGCGTTGACGATGACCACAAAGTCGCCGGTGTCGGTGTGCGGGGTGTACTGGGGCTTGTTCTTGCCGCGCAGAATCATGGCTGCCTTGGTGGCAAGGCGACCAAGCGTGACGCCATCAGCGTCGATGAGCACCCACTTGCGCTCGACCTCGCCGGGCTTGGCGTAATGAGTCGACTTCTTCACTTGACTCCTCCATACGTGCGTACGATGTACGCCAACCCCTGGACTGGTTGGCGTGTGCTTGTTCTTGTCAGAGAGTACGGGGCTCTGCAAAAGAAGCCTTAAAAGTGTACAGCATCTTTGGGCTTGGAGCACGCACTACTTTTGCGCATCACAGGCAGAGCAAAACTTGCTCAGCTGGTCGAGCTTTTCTGTGGCTGCCTGTCGACCTTGAAGGTACAGGGTCAGCAGCTTCTCGCCATCTGATCCAGTGCTGCCCACATCAACGGGCCGAGGCGGCTCGAGCACAATGACCCTCCCCTGCTCCTCAAGTTCGAACAGCTGGCGCCTGCTTTCGTTGTAGCGATCGGCTCTAGTGGTAAGCGCCTCGATATAGTACGGATAGCCATCGTAGCGACGCGAGCGCAGGTACATCTGCTCGGTCTTGTTTGTCTTGACATATCCGCGTTCGCGCGTGAGCACAACCACAGCCGTATCCGCAGGGGTATGGCCAGCCACACGAGGAGCCCCAGGAAGCCCTAAGGCCACAGCATAGGGAATGGAGTCGGAGGTTCCCCCATCAAGATATAGGTGGCCATTGACCTCAACGCGATTTGAGACCATGGGAAGCGACGCCGACGCCCGCACCTTTATCACGTCATCGGGAAGGCTCGTGCAAGGGAGATACGCCGCAGTACCAAACAGAGTATCGGTTGCCACTGCATACATACGCAGGGGGTTAGCGTTGAAGGTCTCGTTGTCGCAGGGGTCTATATGGTTCTGGATTTCCTCGTACATGAAGTCGGCCCCCGCAATGTTGCCGGTGTTGCCCATGACCACAACGACATGAAGCGCTTGTCATCGCGAAAGGCCAGGACAACGCGCATGCTACGGCCAATCTGTCTGCTCTTGTACGAAACTGCGTTAATGGCCCCGGCTGACACGCCCCAAACGCTATCAAAACCGTAGATACCCTGCTCCTGCATGACATCAAGCACGCCGGCAGTAAAGATGCCCCTAAAGCCGCCGCCCTCAAGAACAAGTGCCGCGCTGCCGTCCACCATGTGTCCCTTCGTCGTTTCCGTTACGGTTGCCCGTATCATACCAGTAGGGAACCATGTGCCCGTTCGGGCCTTCTTGGCATTTTGCGAGTCGCGTGCATAGCTCCTCTTCTCCTACCAGAGCGACCATCGCTGACCGCAAATGTGCTGGTAGCACCTTTTGCCGTCTTGACTCTGGCAATCGGTTCTTGCCTAGGCAAAAGGTGGTAAGCTGCAACAAACCGTCGCAAAGGGCGACGACACAAAAGAGAGAGGATCACGCCATGGCAGAGGAGACCACCTATACGTTCCGTTGCACCGTCTGTGGCTGGGAAGTCACCGTTGACACCCCCGAGCTTCCCGAAGACTTCGTCTGCGAAGTGTGCGGCGTTGGCCCCGAGATGTTTGAGCTCGTAGAAGAGTAACGCAACAGACCTAGAGCCCTCCCTGCGCCATGGTGCGGATTAGGCAACCTGTCCCATGGCGCAGGGAGGGCTCTGTTGCCTCCTCGCGAGGCTGCCAGCTACAGCTGGGCTGGGCTGGACGTTTTTGCACCCCGTCTGTAGCTGGTAGCCTTGCAAACGGTGGTTGTGATTTGAGAGACATCCAACTTGTAGGGTTTGTTTTGTCACGAGTACTAATGTGCCCCGCGTTGGGTAGAATCTCTCATGTGTTCTTTGACAGGTGCATGGTGGACAGCTTTCACGCCTCATCCACGCACCCTTTGGGGGTGACTGGTTTCGACAGGGTGGTTCTGAGGTGGGCAGCAGGCCGTGGTCTCCTCGCCACGTTAAACAGGGGTACCGTCAAATTGAATTGACAACAAGAAGTCTTTTGAGCCTATGGCTCTCGCCGCTTAATTAACAGCTGGCGCGTCTAACCGTAAATTTCTCTCGTTTCCGGGGTGACGTCATTTTAGGGAGATGCTCTTGCGGACGTAGCTGGTATGCCGCAGGAAAAGACCGAACCCGCTAGAACACCGAGTGTGAGTCGTCGCACGTGACGTGTTTGAACCTCAATCGACGACTGAGCCTGGAGACACCTGCCAGGGTGCTGCTTTGGACCGGAGTTCGATTCTCCGCACCTCCACCTGCGTACGAAGAGTCGAACTATCCTTCTTCGGAAGGACCAAGTTCGCTCTAACCTATAGATTGGGAGCCGACTAGCTCGGCTCCCTTTCTTTTTTATACGCATGCCTCCTACGGGCCGAATGGCTCTTTGCAGACACTAGAGTCCTTGCATTGACATTCCTCTCGGCAATACCGGCTGGAGGCTTGTAGATGCTCCCTTGTCTCAAAAGACTCTATTCGAATGCCGAGCTGAACTCCCTTGCGTCGTACTTGCATCCCCTGGCCTTGCATCCAACCAGTACTTCGCCTGAGCGTGGCTTTACGGTTAGGTAGTTCAGCTCATCCCTCAGCGAGCCCGTGTAGTAGCTCAGCGTTCTTGGGTCGGTGTTTCCACAGGAGGGGCATGCGGTAGCGGGGCCGTATTCTTTGGAGGCCCCACAATACATGCAGAGGTAGTATCCCTCCCTGTCTCGCATCCTGCACTCGCGGCTGTCGATTATTCGGTGGCAGTTCAGGCAGTAGTGGATGTCACGCATACCAGCAGCTTTGTTTCCTGTGCCTGTCTGTCGGGATCGGTCTGGTACGAGGGTTGGATCGAGCACCTGCGCGAGCTCAATCTGAGCCTTGACGGCCGCTACGCCTACCTCTCGCTGGGAACCAAGGAGCGCAGGGCGGCCCGCCCCATTCTCAAGACCGTGCAGGACCGCATGGAGGCGTGCGCTGACATACTACGCGAGGCGGGAGCCGCCGTCGACTATCGCACGAGTCCGGGCAACCATTTGCAACACATACCCGAGCGCCTGGACGCAGGCCTTACTGCGCTTGACTCCCATCTTGCGCGACTGGATGCGATACCGACCTCACACGTTGTCGAAGGGGGTCACCAGTCATAGTGTCGGGTGCATCAAGTAGGATGTCTACAGTCTCATTTGTATGACCTTGGCAAGGAGGACCTATGAGCACGCAAGAAGCACCATCCCAAACACCACTCATTCCAAGCGACCGCGTCGACGAACTCGCTCAACTCATCAAGGACTCAAGCGTCACACCCATGTTTGCGCTCAAAATCAATGAGGAATGCACCACCTCGCTTACCAGCACCAAGTTGGGCGGGCTCCCCTACTGGCCGCAAGGCATGGATTATCCCACGACAAAGAAGGGTATCAAGCTCATGCTTCTTGCCCAGCTTAATCTTGGCGACTTTGGCGATTGCGATATGTTTCCCGGCACAGGTCTACTGCAGTTCTTTGTGGATTCTGATGACGACTGCTCGGGCATGGACTTTGACGATGGGACAAACCAAAACGGCTTCAGGGTAATCTGGCACAAGGACATCGACCCAACCATCACCGAGGAAGACGTTCGCTCTTTGGAGATCCCCACTTCATTCGACTCTTGGGATGACTTCTTGGGCAACCCGTTGCGCGGCGAGTACGCACTTGACATCAACAAGACCACTGGCTGGATCAATCCCGCAACTGATGGCTTTGACGAGGCATTCCTTGCCTGTGCCAAACAGCTGCTGGGCGAAGAATACGTAGCAGGGCGCGACGACTGGTACGACTGCCTCGCGCGGCCCGACAGCGACAAGATCTTTGACCTGTTCAATTTGGAAGGGCCGCAGCACCAGGTGTTTGGCTATCCCTTCTTCACGCAGACCGACCCACGCTCCTATACCGAGAGCCTTCGCGACCTTGACACGCTGTTGCTGCAGATTGACTCTGACGGCACCAAGGAAGGCGACCGCGTGCTCTGGGGCGACGTGGGCATTGGCAACTTCTTCATCAGCAAAGAGGCCTTACGCCGCGGCGACTTCTCCCGCGTCCTGTTCAATTGGGACTGCTACTGATCGCACTTTCCAACCATAACGGGCCATCGCTAAGGTGACAGTCCTTAGCGATGGCCCAAGCTCTTGGCAAAATCGAACTACGCCAGCCCACGCACAAACTTTTGGACGGCAACGCACACCTGATCAAGATGGCGATGATAGCCATGGTCATCGCCATCGATGAGCGCCAGGTGTGCATTTTCGTATTTCCGTGCCGTCTCGATGGAGTCGCGGGCGGGAACCCCCTCGTCGGCCGTGCCATGCACCAAGAGCACGGGGCCGTGATAGCCTGCAATGGCATCATCCACATCAATGTGCTGCGCAATGCGGAAGTAGTCGCCACAGAAGCTGGGGCCTTCGGTTCCCCCATCGGCCAGGTCGGGATTGCCAAAGTACAGCCGGTCGGGCACATGCGTAGGGTCGAAGGTAACCCCAAACATATTGCCTGCGCGGGCGGCATCGACAATCACGATGGCTGGTGACATGGGGATGATGGCCGCCAGGTCATCCTTGCGCAACGCAGCGACCAGCATGGTCAGCAGGCCACCCTGCGAATGCCCACACAGGTAAATCTGAGACACGAAGGGAAGGCCCTTTACGTAGTCGATAACATCCAGCATGTTGTCAATCCACTTGAGCAGGGTGTGCTTGGCAAACGAGCCGCCGCTCTTGCCGTGGCCATACATCTCAACGCGCAGCGTCGCCACACCCACTTCGCGCAGTGCTGCCGCAACGGCCACAATGTGGTTCTCTTCCATATGACCTGTCAGGCCATGCTGCACGATGCAAAGCGGGCAACGGTCGGATATACCCTCTGGCATCTCGAGCTTTGCGTGAATGGGAATGCCGTCACTGTCGATGAAGAACTCCTGCATGGCTGCCTCCTCACAAGTTGCCTGATCACATGGTCCATAGTATCAGCACCATAGAAGGCAAGCCATCTCCGACACCAGACGCACCACACGGCACGCAGCCGTCCTGCAGGGGCACCGGATGCTATACGATGGTACAAAGTCGGCATTTCAGCAGCTCACAGGGGTGGTCGGCATGATTGACAAGATTACGGCAGTTGTCGCGGACATTGACGGCACCATCAACCTCAAGGGTTCAAAACTCATGCCGGAAACCTTGGCCGCCATCAACCGACTTCACGAACGCGGAATCCTTTTTGGTACGGCGTCCGGCCGTCCCCTTGACCACCGCACCTTTGACAAAGCGCACGACTGGGGCCTCAACTTTGAGTTTGACATGGCCATAGGCATGAATGGCGGCGACCTGTGGGACAAGGACCACGAGGGTATCGAGCACATCATGCTGCTGAGCAGGGATTTCATTGGCGAGATCTGCGAGTTCATGTGGCCCCTCGACTGCAACGTCATCGTCTATGCAGACGCCTATGACCGCGTTCTCGTCAAGCGCTACGACGAAAAGCTCGAGAGCAGCGTCATTCGCAACAAGTCGCACGTCGAATACGTCACACCCGAGGTAGGTGATGGCTCTCGCGGACACCGGCAAGATCGAGGTCCAGTACGACCTGTCAATTGACGACGAGATCATGGCCGTGGTCAATGCGCACCCCTCACCCAACTGGAGCGCCGTGCGCACCTTCCCTGGCACGGTCGAGTTCATGACACCAGGTCTTGACAAGGGTGTGGCGCTGCGACGCTACTCCAAACGCAATAGCATTCCCCTTATGGCATCCCGTGCGAGGTCATCCCCATGACCGACTACGGAATGGTCAATGGCAAGGCCGTGTTTGCCCTTGCGCAAAAGCTAGCTACCGAGGCGGGACGCATCTAGGGCACTGAGCCAGCATCACGAGGAACCTGATTCTTTATACAACAGAGCCATCCAGCGCACGCACTCACTGGATGGCTCTGTCACATTCGCCAAGGGATATGAAGCCGGTCTGGCCAGACATTACTCCTCGGCAGCAGCAAGGTGCTGCGTCTTCTGGATCTCGTCAATCATGTCGATGCGTACCTGGTGACGTCCGCCCTCGTACTCGCCACCAAGCCATGCGTCAACGATGTCCTTGGCGGTCTCGATGCCAATGACGCGTGCGCCAAAGGCGACGATGTTGGTGTTGTTGTGCTGGCGCGAAAGCCGTGCCGAATAAGGCTCGGAGCACACCACAGCGCGAATGCCCTCGACCTTGTTGGCAGACAGGCTAATGCCCACGCCCGTGCCGCAGATCAGGATGCCGCCGTCAACCTCGCCGTCAGCGACCATGCGGGCAACCTTATATCCGCTGATAGGATAGTTGAAGCGCTCGGGACTGTCGGTTCCCACGTTGATGACCTCGATGCCCTTTTCCTGCACGTAGGCCATGATCTCGCTCTTCATATCGATTGCGGTGTGGTCGTTGCCGATTGCCAGCTTCTTGAATGCCATGGTGGTACGTCCCTTCCTTTTGATGTGCCTGTTCTTAACTTGAAATGACCAGCTGGGCTCCGTGACTCGACGTCGCCGCCCAGCGCCTGACCTAGAGTGCGCGAAGCTCAGCCATGCTCTGCGCGTAAGGGCCGTGTCCAAAGAGGCCGGCCGTACCCAACACAAACCCCTGCACGCCCATCTTGGAGGCCTGCGCGATGCGCTCGGGACTGCAGTTGCCGTCAACCAGCACCTTGTAATGATTGCCGCCGACGTTGCTTGCCTCGACCAGCTGCTCGATCTTGGGGTTGACAAAGTCGAGCCAACTCTGACCGGCAAAGCCTGGGTTGACGGTCATGACTAGCACGTCATCGCAAAGAGGCAGAATCGTCTCGACGGCCGCAAAGCTCGTACCAGGGTTGATGGCGATACCGGCCTTGACACCGAGAGCCGAGATCATGGCCAGCGTGCGTGCAATGTGCTGGTCCGCCTCGGGATGCACATAGATGACGCGCACTCCAAGGTCGGCAAACTTCTGAATGTATCGACCAGGCTGCTCGACCATCATGTGCACGTCACAGGGGACGTGCGCGTTCTTGCTGATCCACTCGATGTCCTGCAGTCCCATGCCGTAGTTGGGCACGAAGGTGCCGTCCATCAGATCGAGATGGAACCCGTCGGCCCCCGCCTCCTCAAGAGCTGCTACGTCGTCAGCAAGGCGACCGAAGTCCGCGCACATCATTGAAGGGAGGAGGAGTTTGTCTGCCGTGTTCATGTGACTGCCTTTCTCTGCTTTCCAGCACCGAGGTTCTTGTTGACCTGATAATAAAACGGTTAATCTCGTTAGTTAACCGTTTTTGCTCTGTTCATAAGTTCAACATAAATCGGTTAATCCCTTTGTTAACCCTACCCCATCACTGCATAATGGACTCACGGCGTACAAAGGATGGCGGTTGGCATGGCAAAGCGTTCAGTCTCGATCTACGACATAGCACAGCTGGCAGGCGTGAGCACCGCCACTGTCTCAAACGTCCTCAACCAAAAGGGAAGCTACTCCGAAAAGACGCGTGATCTAGTGCTGCGCATCGCCCGCGAACAAGGCTACGTGGCAAACTTTGCTGCCAAGAGCCTGCGCGAGGCGTCGACTAAGACCATTGCGCTGCTTACCCCCGATGTCAGCAATGACTTCTTCTCCACGCTGGTGCTTAAGGTCGAAGGACTGCTGCGCGCAGCGGGATACGCCTCGTACATCTGCAACACGGCCAACGACGACGAACGCGAGGACGAATACGTACGCGGGCTGCTGTCCAAACAGGTAGACGGTATCGTCTACATTGGCGGCGTCACGCACATGCCCGTCAGGGCGGCCGTCGATGTCCCCGTCGTGCATATCGACCATGTGGGTGCCTCGGGCATGAACCGCGAAGTGTACGTGGGCAATGACATGGCACAGCTGGGCTACGACATGACCGCAACGTTGTATGGCCATGGGTGCAGGCGCATCGCTCTTGTGAGCGTGTCCGCCTCGTTCTATCGCACGGCAGAGCATGACCAGGCAGCAGGGTACTATCGCTTCCTACAGGACCATGGCCTCCCACTTGACGAGGGCCTGATACTCGAAGGGCCCCATAAGCAGACGAGCCTTATCGAGGCGGCACAGCTTGTCAACGAATGCCTTGATGCTGGCTACAGCTTTGACGGCGTAGTGGCGCTAGGAGACCGCGTGGCACTGGGCGTGGTCAACGCCCTTAAGACGCGCGGCGTTGCCGTGGGTGAGGACGTGCGCGTCATAGGCATGGACGACTCCATCTACTCACGAATCTCCACCCCCACCATTAGCACCGTGCGCCGTAACACGAGCGATCTGGCCGATCGTGGCGTAACGGCGCTGCTGGCCATGTTGGGCGGTGACGAACCTGCTGAATCGCACGTAATCGTACCGCATGAGGTCATAGAGCGCGCCACCACGCTAGGAGCGTAGTCGCCCCGTCTTGGAGCTCATGCCACTGCCGCCAAACCAAGGAGGAATGCCGTGAGGCATCACGTAAGGGTTACGGTGCTGGACAAGAAGTGCTTCTGCGACCTGCAGAAACGCTACCTTGCCATCTGACTCAACCAAGCCATAGCGCTCGAATCGGGCAGCCTGCTCTAACGAGGCAGCTCAGCAGCTCACCTCAAACGGCAGTGCGGGAATCTCGGCGCCGTTGTAGAGGTTGGTGCGGAACCAGTTGGTCTGGGCGAAGCGCACCTCGAGCGGGCCAGACGGGTTCCCATCGAGCATGATGACCAGGGTGTCGCCCCGCGCCGCAGCTCGGAATGGCAGGGCCTCGCCATTGCAGAGCACCTCGAGCGCATTGCACTCGGCACCTTCCAGCAGCATGCCACCGGCGGCATTGTCAAAGTGCAGGATGACGAACGAACCCTTGCGCTCAGCGCTTGTGCAGCGCGGCGCATCCGCGGGCACGGGCATCCCCAACAGGTGGTTCATCGCCAAAAGGGCCAGGCGCTCGCCGATGGGCTTCTTCTCCTTAGGATGGATGTCGTGCTTATCGCCCATGTCGCTGGCCGAGCAGAGCCACACGTGCTCGTCGGTGTCGGCAACCTTCTGCTGGCAGGCGCGGATGGTCACATAGTCGTTGGGCCCCAGGCCCATCCAGTCGCCGAAGCCCGGAATCTGAACCACAAGGAAGGGCAGGTCGGGACGCTGCCAGGCCTCACGCCAGTCGGCGATGACGGTACGCAGCGCCTTCTCGTGACGCCACTGGGTTCCATCGATCTCATCGTCGCTCTCGCCCTGGTACCACAGCACGCCACGTGTGGCAAAGCCGGCTATGGGCTGCACCATGTAGGTGAAGAGGGCGCCCGGAGCCTCCTTGGTGGGGGTCATCATGCCAGGGTGGACCTGCGGCTTACCTTCGTCACCAGCTTGCGCGCCACCGATTTCGAGCCCGCCCACGTCGGCAGGGCCGGACGCCTTCTCCGCCTCAGCTGCCATGAAAGCCTTGACTTCGTCCACCGTCGGCGTCCTCGGCAGGAAGAACTCGTTCCATGCGGGCCAGGTGGCGTAGCCCTTGTCGTTCTTAGCGGCATTGACGCGCCCATTTGCCAGCAGCTCCTCGTACGGAAGCCCTTGAAGCTTCGCGTCGAAAGCTGCCGCAAGCTCGGGCTGTACGGCGTGTGCATGCTCGGGCGTCATCCAAGCCGCTGAGGTGGTGCCACCGTAGTTGCACCCCACGATGCCCACGGGCACGTCGAGAACCATCTCGAGGCCGCGCGCCGTGTAGTAGCCCACGGCCGAGAAGTAGTCCAAGTCCTCGGGGGTAGCCTTGCGCCAAATGCCCACCTTGGAGTAGTCAAAGTCCTCAGTCTGTCCCGGATAGGAGCACTTGGGCTGGTCGTAGAAGCGGATGCGCGGGTTGGCGCAGGTGGGACGGTACTCCTCGACCTCCTTGTCGTAGCGCATCCAGAACTCCATGTTGGACTGGCCGCCCGCGATGAAGACCTCGCCCACGGCTACATCGGTGAGGGTGATGCGGGCGTCGCTGGAGGCCACCTCGAGCGTCTCGGCATCGGAAGAGGTAAGTGGCGCGAGTTCGCAGCGCCAGTTGCCATCCGCATTGGCCGCGCAGGAGGCAGCCTGTCCCTGAATGCGTACTTCGACAGAGGCGTTAGGTTCAGCAGTACCCCACACGCTCACGGGTATCTCGCGCTGCAGAACCATGTCATTGGCAAAGATGGGGGCAAATGAAAGGGTCATAGTGTTCCTTTCCGTTGCTGATGGGCTCTCTAAGCATAATGCGTCCGCATGGGTGGGGTGATGCACCTTGTAACTGCTATGTAGGGCTGCGACTTACACCCAGGCATCCGTGCTCGCATAGCGGTCACGTGCAGCGATGCCTCCCTCCCAGTTGTGGGCAAATACCTCGCCATAAATGCAATTGAGAACATATCGGATTGTAGTCTGGCTGTAGTAGTTAGCGATACGACCTTTGCGCGTCTCACTCTGGGGAAGCACGATAACGCAGTCCGCCTTGCCTGCATGCTCCTCGATCGTTTCGTCCGAGGTGATGAAAATCGTCTTACAGCCGCTCTTGCGCACGATGTCAAGCTCGCGCTCGAGCGAGTAGGCCGATGCGTCGATGAGTCCTCCCGAGTACGACACAAAGAGCGCAACGTCATTCGGGCCAAGTGTGTATGCCATGCTGGTGGCCTCACCATACTGATCGCCCAGCGAGCAGATAACGCCGAGCTTGAGCATGAGGTTCGAGAAGCCTATGGCCGAGATGCGCGTGTCGCCGTTGGCGTAGATGACCACCCGTCGTGCCAGGCGCACGAAGCGAGCTGCGGTGCGAATGTCTTGCTGGCGGACTGTGTCATGCGCCGCATCGACCGCCTGTTTGGTGAGTGCTGCCACTGAGTCGATGACCTCCTGTGTGGAGGCTCCCTCCAAGAACGGCTCGTCGGGGTTGATGTCGATGCGCTGTGCGGAGCGACGCTCGAGCTCGCGCGCGAGCGTCACGTTGAAACTACGATACCCGTCAATCCCCAGCTTGCTGCAGAAGCGCACGATAGCCGAGTTTGAAGTGTGTGCCGC
This sequence comes from Atopobiaceae bacterium, assembly GCA_017510875.1. Lineage (GTDB taxonomy): Bacteria > Actinomycetota > Coriobacteriia > Coriobacteriales > Atopobiaceae > UBA1367. Next base: position 29,658 of record JAFWLX010000169.1, read on the forward strand.
CTTTGCCAGCTGGCTGGCACTCATCGCCACGACCTCGTTGGGATGCGCGAGTACAAAGTCGGCGAGCATCTCCTCTGTGGTGGTGAACCTATGCTTCCTCTGCAGTGCCTCGATGAGCGTCATGAGATTCCTCTCCAAGTCAATTGGTGGTTCGTTCTCCGCGGTGATTCCCTATGCCATCATCGGCTTCCTGTGCTGGATCATCCGCACCATCCTCGACTTTGACGTAGCCACCTGGGTCACCACCATCCTCATGCCCATCCTGAGCGGTGCTGACAACATTGGCATGTTCACCCTGTCGCAGGCACTTACCGCCATCCTGTGGGCCGTCGGCCTGCATGGCGACAACATCGTTGGCGCCGTCACGGGCACCTTCCTTCCCGCTTGGGACCTCCAGAACGTTGAGTTTCTCGTCAGCGGTGGCGCCATTTCCGCGGCTCCCCACGTGTGGACCCAGGGCCTCAGCCGTCTGAGCATGTGGACCTGCTCAGCTTGGCCGCTACTCATCCTCATGATGAAGGACTCCAAGAAACTCCCGCAGTTCAAGGCCCTCGCGGCAGTCGCCTTCCCGCCTGCAATCTTCTCCATCGTCGAGCCCATCATCTTCGGTCTGCCCATCATGCTCAACCCCTACCTCATCATCCCGTTCGTCGTCTCTCACACCCTCTCCGCTTTCCTCACCTATGCTGCGACGGCTGCGGGCTTTGTCGGTAAGCTGTGCGTCAGCCTGCCGTGGGCTACGCCCGCTCCTCTGCTGGGCTTCGCTGGAGGCGGCGGCTCCATCGGCGGCCTCGTCTGGCCCTTCCTGATGTGCGCCATGGGCCTGGTTATCTTCTGGCCCTTCTGGAACGCCTACGTCGAGGACGAGCTTAAGAAGGCAGAAGCTGCCGAGGCGGATGCAGCGTAAACTCGCCCTTCCTTTCCTGGAGCCGCACGTCCACTGAACGTGCGGCTCCTTTCCACGATGCAATCTGGTTTCTCGTTAAGAAAGGTTCCTTCATGGCATTCCCGAAAGGCTTCCTCTGGGGCGGCTCCATCTCAGCAGAGCAGGTGGAGGGAGGTTGGGACGAGGGCGGCAAGGCTCCCGTGCAGCTTGACTACGCCGGTCCCGCCGTGGGCACCGGTTGGCGTCCCGTGTACTACCGCAACGCCGACGGCTCGCGCGGCGTGATGAGGGCGTTCGATCACCTGCCGGATGGTGCACACTACGAGCTCTTTGACGATGTGCACTACAC
>JAFWLX010000170.1 GCA_017510875.1 Atopobiaceae bacterium
CATCTATCAGGTACGCGGATACGACATGGCCAACCTCACCTTGGTGGAGGGCAAGCGCGGTTGGATCATCTTTGACACCATGATGACCGTCGAGTGTTCGCAGGCAGCCCTTGCGCTGGCAAACGAGCATCTGGGCAAGCGGCCTGTCACTGCCATCATCATCAGCCACACGCACGTGGACCACTACGGCGGCATCAGAGGGCTTATCCGTGTGGAAGACGCCGCCACAGCAGACATGCCCATAAAGGAACAGCTTGCGAGCGATAAAGTTCCCATCATTGTTCCACCAGAGTTCACCAAGCACGTAGTAAGCGAGAACCTCTATGCAGGCTCCGCCATGGGTCGTCGCGCCGCCTATCAGTATGGCGTGTATCTCCCCAAAGGCCCAAAGGGATCGCTTGCCATGGGCATTGGCTGCGGCCAATCCACGGGCGAGACCTCTTTCATGCTCCCCTCCTATGAGGTCCCCGCCACAGGCACCGAACTTGTAGTTGACGGCGTGCGGCTAGTGTTCCAGCTGACACCCGGCACCGAGGCACCTGCCGAGATGAACACGTTCCTGCCTGACCTCAAGGCGCTCTGGATGGCCGAGAACTGCACTGGTACGCTGCACAACCTCTATACCCTGCGTGGCGCCCAGGTGCGCGACGGCAATGCCTGGGCCAACTACATTACCGAGGCCGTGGCACTGTACGGCGCCGACACCGAGGTGGTCTTCCAGTCGCACAACTGGCCGCATTGGGGCAACGAGGTGGTCAATGACTATATGGTCAACACGGCTGCTGCCTATAAATATATCAACGACCAAACGCTCTCGTACATTCAACAGGGCTATGTGTCAACCGAGATTGGGCACCTTATCAGCCTGCCCGAGCCTCTGCAACGCAACTGGTACACACGCCAGTACTACGGTACAGTCAGTCACGACGCCAAGGCTACCTATCAGCGCTTCATGGGCTGGTACGACGCCAACCCCATACACCTGGACGAGCTGGCACCCACAGACTACGCCAAGAAGCTGGTAGAGTACCTGGGCGATGTTGATGCCGTGCTCGCTCGTGCTCGTGCCGACTTTGAGGCGGGCCAGTACCAGTGGGTGGCACAGATCACCAACACGCTGGTGTTTGCCGACCCCACCAACGTTGAGGCGCGACTGCTTTGCGCCGACGCACTTGAACAGCTGGGATACCAGAGCGAGAGCGGCACCTGGCGTAACTGCTACCTCACCGGTGCCCTTGAGCTGCGCGAAGGCAACTATGCACTAAAGATGAACACCGTGCAGCGCAGTGATGACATGCGCAACAACCTGACCTGCGAGATGCTGTGGGACTTTATTGGCATCGCGCTTGACAAGGGTGCCATGGCTGAGCATGACATCAAGATAAACGTCACGCTCACCGACCTTAACCAGCAGTTCCTTTTGCGAATCAAGAACGGGCCACTCCTTCACTTTGAGGGAATGCAGGCCGACGATGCCACCATCGAGCTTGTGGGCAGCAAGCTGGGCATGCTGCTGCTTTTGGGCAACGACCTTGAGTTGCTCAAACAGCACGTGAAGGTTGCCGGTGACGAGGGTCTGCTCGCACAGATCATGGATGGCATGTTCGCCCCCAAGGGAATTGCCCCCTTCAATATTGTCGAGCCGTAGGGAGTGAAGGAGATGCAGCGCAAAGCAGATCCAAGACCATTTATCTCTAGTGTCGGTCGATCGTTTGAGGGCAAAGGCGACAAGATGACCTCATGGGCTGCCATGACGGCATTGGCCTTGTTCACAGGCTTTGTCGTGGGCTTTGTCATATACCTGATCCTCAACCTGTCGGGATGGCTTACCGCCCTCATCTGGGAGAGGTTGGCCGGTAGGCTTGGCATTCCCATATTCTCGCTTTTGGCGTGCACCGTAGGTGGCATTGTCATAGGACTCTGGACCTACTTTTCGCACAACTCCATAGATGACCTTGATACGGTTTTGGGCGAGTTTAGTCAGACGGGAAGCTACCGTCTTGAGAACCCCGCAGCAACGGCCGTGAGCTTTTTGCTTCCGCTGATGTTTGGTGGCTCGGTTGGCTTTGAGGCCGGCCTTACCGGTATCATCTGCGCCGGCTGCTGTTGGGTTCGCGACAAGCTCAAGCTTGCGGGCCTGCGGGCCGCAAACATCATGGACGTAACCGTCTCGGCAAGCCTCTCCGCCATCTTCAGGGCGCCGTTGGCAGGCCTCGTGGCTGGCTATGAAAGCGAAGGCAACGACGCGCTGTCAACCGAGCTGGGACATGTGGACGACTATAACATGCGCCGCGAGGTCAAGCTTGTGCTCTATCTTGCGGCGGCCATAGGCTCGCTTGGAGGCATCGTTGCCTTTACCAGCCTGTTTGGTGGGTCTTCTGGCATGCCTCGCTTTGACCCCATAGCGGCGCGCGGCGTCGAGCTGCTATGGGCAATCCCCTGTCTGTGCGCCGCATACCTTCTCCTGCTTGTGTTTTACGCCACCGAGCATGCCTGTGCTTTGGTATCGAAGCGCATTGGCGAGGGAGCTAAAGCCACAATCTGCAAACCCATTGCCGCCGGCATGGTTCTGGGAACCATTGCGCTCATTCTTCCGCTCGTGCTCTTTCCCGGCGAAGAGCAGAGCCATGAGCTCATGAGGAGCTGGACCAGCATGGGCACTTTAGTTCTATTGGCCACAGGCATCTTAAAGGCCTTTGTCACACCACTTTGCATTGGCATGGGCTGGAAGGGCGGAGACCTCTTTCCCTGCATCTTTGCAGGTGTCTCGACGGGTTATGGACTTGCCGCCATTACCGGCGCAGACCCCATGCTTATGGTAACCATTACCACCACAGCCTTCTTGGCGGGTATCACACGCAAGCCTGTGCTGGCGCTCGGCATACTCATGCTGTGCTTCCCGGTAAGCGGCGTGCTTTGGATGGGGCTTGCCGCCCTGGCGGGTGCCGCCCTTCCCCTACCTCGCTTTATGATGGAAGAGTAGCCGTAAGGCCTGAATGACGG
>JAFWLX010000171.1 GCA_017510875.1 Atopobiaceae bacterium
ACTCAGGCAACTGTAGAACAACAGTGCATATCGGCAACAACGTCCAAGGCGTCATGAAACTTCATCATAAAAAGCGGGAGGCACTCGTCAGCTATACAAAGCTTGCATGGCGAGTGCCTCCCAAGGGTGCGGATGGAACGACGTCAGCCTAGAGCTGTGCAGCAACTGCCTTTTCAACCTTGTCCATCTTTGCCGTAGGCTCGAAGCGAGCAATGATGGTGCCGTCACGGCCAACAAGGAACTTGGTAAAGTTCCACTTGATATAGGCCTTGTCTCCAAACTCCTTGTCCACGCTCTTGGCAACCTTGTCCATCACAATCTTCTTAAGGCCATCAAAGCCTTGGAAGGGTTTGGCCGTTGCAAGCTCGACAAAGAGCGGGTTGGCATTCTCGCCGTTCACATCGCCCTTCTTGAACTGCGGAAACTCGGTACCAAACTTGAGGGTGCAGAACTGGTGAATCTCCTCGTCGCTCTCGGGTGCCTGGTTGGCAAACTGGTTACATGGGAAGTCCAAGATCTCAAACCCCTGGTCACGATACTTGGCATAGAGAGCCTCAAGGTCCTCGTACTGAGGCGTAAAGCCGCAACCGGTGGCGGTGTTGACAATGAGCAGGACCTTACCGGCATAGTCGGATAAAGGTACCTCGGTCCCGTCGGGCTTGACGGCAACGTAATCATAAACGGACATGGCATTTCCTTTCTCTTATCTTGTACACGATTTAATTGTACACATTTTTTTGCTTTTTGCTAGACTGTTTTGCAAGTTAGTGCAGCTAGGGCTCCGCCCTAAGCGCACCATCATCTTCGTCTGATGCATAATGGGTCTATAGAAAAGCAGCTAACGAAAGGCATCTCATGCGCATCGCATTCTTTGACATCGACGGAACGCTGGCTACAGGCACAAAGGTACCGCAGAGCGCTGCAGATGCACTCGCACGCATGCGTGCCAAAGGCGACTTGGTGTTCATCTGTACCGGACGGGCCCGCGCCTATGTGGAGGCAAACTTCAGCCAATATGCCGACGGCTTTGTGTGTAATAACGGCCGCATGGCTTTTATGGGCGATCGGACGCTTGTTGACAAGCAGCTAAGCGCCCAGCAGATTGCACATATCACAAAGGCTTTGGATGGCGTGGGCGCCGGCTACGCCTTCTTTGAGGTACATGACGCCTACTTCGGAGGACCAGAAAAGTATCGCGAGACGGCAGAGCAGGTACTCAAGCTGGGCCATCTCCCCTGCATTGAAGACCCAGCAGCGCTGCATGCCTATAACTTTGACATCTACTTTGACGACACGGCTCACCGCCAGCGCGCAACCGAGGCCTTGGGAGACATGTGCCTCGTCAATCCCCATGGTCCTCACCCCAGCGCAGACGTCACGGTCATTGGTGCCGGCAAAGGCGATGCCGTGCGCGACGTGGCAGCCGCCTTGGGAGTTGGCATCAAGGACACCTATGCCTTTGGCGATGGCATTAACGACCTCTCGATGATTCAGGCAGCAGGCCACGGCATTGCCATGGGAAACGCAGTGGACGAGCTTAAACAAGCTGCCGAGTATGTGACGGCAGACATAGATCAAGACGGCGTAGCGCAGGCCATGGAGCACTTTGGGCTGGCATAAAGGGTCCTAACGGTTTGCATGCGCAGGCGAATTGACGTTTCGTGAGCCTAGAATTCTTTGTGCTTACTGGCAGCCATTTGCCGTATAATGAGAGCTCGCATTCGGGGCGTGGCGCAGCTTGGTAGCGCATCTGCTTTGGGAGCAGAGGGTCGCTGGTTCGAATCCAGTCGCCCCGACCAGTAAAATAGCAGGTCAGCGTATATGTACGCTGGCCTGTTTGCATAGAGGTTCGTACAAAAACCCGGACATGACCCAGTCTGCCTTAAGAATCAGCCTACCTCCGGGCGTCGCGAATCGTGCCGCTGAGGCCAAGCTCGTTGAGGGCCTTTGCCAGCTGGCACATCTGGGCCTTTGTTGCACTGGGGATATTGACCACCCATGCGTGGGGTACGTCTTCTGGCGACTGCACAGGGCCCTCGGTTACGGGTGTGGGTTCTGCCAAAGGCCGTGTCTGTTCTCGCGCGGCCCTTGCGGCTTCCATCTGCCTGACTCGTTCACGCTGCTCCTTGGCATGTCTTGCGTCTGCAAGCGCGCCCTGAAGATCTAGCGTCTCAAAGAATCGGGCTTTGATATCGTCGATGTCCTCTGGGTCGGCCAAGCCAGAGATGTCCTGCTCACCTTGCGTAATGGACGCCACCGCATCGCGCATCATCAGCTTTGCGGCCTCGATGCTGGTAGAGCGGTTGGTCCAGACCTTGCCACGACCATTGCCGTACTTTTGCATCAATCTCTCAAACGGTACGAGCGAGAAGAGGTCTGGCGCCATGATGGCGTACTCCTGCGCAAGCTGCGCCTCGCGCTCGGCACGGCGCGCCTCGTCGTACTCGTCGAGCAGGTGCTTGTACTGGATATCGAGATCAGTAAGGGGGCTCAGCACATCCTTGACCTCAAGCTTGAACTTCTTAAGCACGTCTTCCATGCCACGTAGGAGGGCCTTGCGCTCGCCATCTATCCGTGCTGCATCCCTGCGGCACCGGGTCCTAGCCGCAGCACAATCCTTGCGCTGGGCTTCGCTTTCGATCCTTTTTGGCGGTCGGTACAGCTCGCATCTCTCGGACACGCGCTCGGATGTGTCGGCAAGCCAAAGCTCGGCCTTACTGATGGTGTCCATCTCGGTATTGATTGGCGCGGCTTCAATCTGCCCTACCCTATCCATACTGTGCATCCGATCCTTATGCCTACAAGCTCTTCTTGCGGACGGTCAACATTGCCAATGGTGCTGCCAAATCAGTGCAATGAGGTCGACCTCCAATCACCGCAACAGAGAAAGGAGCCGTCTTGCAGCATATTCTGAGGCAGCGGGTTGGAGGCACGATACCTTATTACACCGATCCAGTTTGCTGAGCGCATTGGTTTATATGTACCACTTTTACTGTCCGAGCAATCGCTTGCACATCACCTGGTTGGCCATCAGCTCTTCAGTGTCATCAAGCGGCACGAGCTCGCTCTTACCATACCTGCGATCAAGTGCTCGGGCAATGAGCCAATCGGCCACGCCTGGATTTTTTGGCAACAGTGGCCCATGCACATAGGTGCCCACCACATTGCGATAGAGGCAACCCTCCTCACCAGTGGTTCCATCGTTGCCGTGGCCATGAAGCACCGTGCCAAGGGGCTCGATGCCACTGCCCAAATGCGTCCTGCCCCCGTGGTTCTCATATCCCACAATGGGCTGCTCGCAGATGCGGCTTTGCACTGCAATGTTGCCAATAAGCCGGGGAGAGCCCCTGTCGGTATAGAGGTCGACAAGCGAGAGTCCCTGCACCTTCTCGTCACCCATAAGGTAGCTATGGCCCAGCAGCTGGTATCCTCCGCACACGGCCAACAACACTCCACCGTCCTCCACAAACGACACCAGCTCGTCGCGCTGTTCCAGCAGGTAATCGCACACGATCCTCTGCTCGCGGTCAGACCCTCCCCCAATAAAGACAAGATCTGCACCCAAAAGCGGTGCCCGCTCCCCCACATGCACCTCGCGCACATCGCAGGTCATACCTCGCCACTCCATGCGTTTGCGCAGCACCAAGATGTTGCCCGAGTCCCCGTATAGGTTGAGCAGCTCGGGATACAGGTGCACCAGGCACAGTCTTTGCTCAGCCATGTCGCTCACCTAGCCTCTCCAACTCTGCCTTTGCGGGCCACAGGGCCGAGTAGTTTGTTAGCACATACAGCGGATGCTCGCCTGAAACCTCTGAGACAATGGCAAGCGCCTCGGACACTGTGCCGGCAAGAGGAGCAGAGATGCCCGCATACTTGAAGCGCACCTGCAGGTCGTTGGCACGGTGCCCACCAGCAATAACAAGGAGCACCTCCTTACGTCCCGCCAGCCGCTCAAAATCAACATCCCACAGCCACGAGACATCGCGCCCATCGTTGTAATCGTCGTTTATCACCACATAGAGCGCCTTGGGTTGGCCATCAGTCATTGCCAGCGAGATGTTCTGGTTGAGTCCCGTGGGGTTCTTGGCCAGGTTGAGCACCACATGGCGCCCATCCACCTCAAAGTGCTGGAGGCGCCCGTTCTCGGGGTCATAACTCTCAAGAGCGCGCTGGAATCCCCGGTTGTCCACACCGGCAAGAGATGCCACCACAGCAGCAGCCATCAGGTTGTACACCATGTACACCCCACCAAACGACGCGTTTATATGCCAGGC
>JAFWLX010000172.1 GCA_017510875.1 Atopobiaceae bacterium
ACCACAACGTGATTGGGCTGATGGACGAGGACCGCATCCATGCCGACGTAGCTGCCGCGCGCGAACAGGGAGCTGACCTGGTGATCGTCTTCGCGCATTGGGGCGAGGAATACGAGACGTCACCGGTGGAGAGCGAGCGCTACTGGGCCGGAGTCATGCAGGGTGCGGGAGTCGACGTAGTTATCGGCGGGCATCCGCACGTCATTCAGCCGGTCGAGGTGCTGGAAGACGGAGGCCATAAGATGCTCGTCTGCTGGTCGGTCGGCAACTTTGTGTCGACTCAGAACGACGCGCGCAACATGGTGGGCGGCATGGTCAAGCTCGACATGATCAAAGATGCAAACGGTGCGCGGGTCGCTGCGTATGAGTTCATGCCAACTGTCACGCAGAAGGAGCCCTATTCCACCAACATGTGTGCCTATAAGCTTTCGGACTATTCCGACGAGCTGGCAGCGCAAAGCGTTGTGAGCAGCTGGGCTGGCGAGGGCGGCACGCTAGGCTGGTACCTTGACTTTTGCTCAAACGTGCTAGGTGATGCCTTTGACTGGGACACGCTGAGCGTACACGGGAGCCTGTAACGCAGCTATTGTTACACTTGCTGCGAGAAATCGTGCAACTTGCCTAAAGGCACTCCTCTCGTAGTACAATCGCAGACTATGTGCGCACGCCGTCTACGTGCGCGCAGCGTCTGCTGGTGCTTCGCCCGAACCAACAGGGGGCGAAAACGACGAGAGGAACGTCTATGAGCTTTTCTATGCATACCCACAACTGCGGCGAGCTGCGTCGTGACAACATTGGCGAGGAGGTCACCCTTACCGGTTGGGTGTGGCATCGTCGCGATCACGGCGGCCTGATCTTTGTTGACCTGCGCGATCGCGAGGGCATGACACAGATCTCCTTTGACCCCGAGAACTCCGGTGGCGTGGCTTTCCATACGGCCGAGACCATTCGCTCGGAGTGGCCCATCAAGGTTACGGGTGTTGTGCGCGAGCGCCCCGAGGGTATGGCCAATCCCAAGCATCGTACCGGCGAGATCGAGGTGCTGGTCTCTGATATCGAGGTGCTCAACACCTCAAAGACCCCGCCCTTCCAGATTGAGGACCACGACGACACGTCAGAGGACGTGCGCCTGCGCTATCGCTACCTTGACCTGCGTCGTCCACAGGTGATGGCCAACATGAAGATGCGTTCTGACTTCACTTTTGCCATTCGCCAGGCTCTGCACGACCGTGACTTCATGGAGGTCGAGACACCCGCCCTTTTCAAGTCGACGCCCGAGGGTGCTCGCGACTTCCTGGTGCCCAGTCGCACCCAGCCCGGTCACTTCTACGCCCTGCCGCAAAGCCCGCAGCTGCTTAAGCAGCTGCTCATGGTGGGTGGCGTTGAGCGCTACTACCAGGTGGCCAAGTGCTTCCGCGACGAGGACCTGCGTGCCGACCGTCAACCCGAGTTCACACAGGTGGACATCGAGATGAGCTTTGTCGACCAAGACGACGTGATGGGCGCGCTTGAGGCCGTGCTTGCCGACGCCTTTGCCCAGGTGGGCGTAAAGATGGAGCTGCCGCTGCGTCGCATCTCGTACTGGGACGCCATGGACACCTACGGAACCGACAAGCCCGATACGCGCTACGGCATGGAACTGCACGACGTGAGCTCGATCTTTGTCGGCTCAAAGTTCAAGCTCTTTGCCAATGCGGCCAATACCGAGGGAGTGTTCATCAAGGCCCTCAACGCCAAGGGTGCAGGTGCTTGGCCGCGCGCACAGATTGACAAACTGGCCAATGTGGCTGCCACCTTTGGTGCCAAGGGTCTGGCGTGGATTGCCTTCCGTCCTGACGACTCGATCAACAGCCCGATCGTCAAGTTCTTCAGCGACGACGAGATGGAGGCCCTACGCGCCGAGATGTCCGTTGAGCCGGGCGACTTGGTGATGTTTGCCGTGGAGGGTCGCCTTAAGGCTGACGAGATTCTGGGTGGCATGCGTGTGCACATGGCAAATGCCCTTGACTTGCCGCGTGAGGGCCACGACTTTTTGTGGGTGGTCGACTTTCCGCTGGTGCATTGGGACGAGGATCGCAAGGCCTATGTCGCCGAGCACCAGCCCTTTACGCAGCCCGTGGAGGCCGACATTGACAAGCTTGAAAGCGACCCGCTCTCGGTGGGTTCGTATACCTACGACTTTGTGATGGATGGCTACGAAGCTGGCGGTGGCGGCATGCGCGTCCACAATGCCGAGCTGCAGATGCGTATTCTCAAGCTGCTGGGCTTTACCGAAGAGCGTGCAAAGGAGCAGTTTGGCTTCCTGCTCGAGGCACTCAAGTTTGGCGCGCCTCCCATGGGTGGCTTTGCACTTGGTCTTGACCGCGTGTGCATGCTGCTGGCCGGTGCCGACTCCATCCGCGAGGTCATGGCGTTCCCCAAGACCTCAAGCGGCTCCGACCTCATGAGCGCTGCTCCCAGCGAGGTGACCACGGCCCAGCTGAAGGAAGTCTCGCTAAGGTTGCTGTAGGATACACGCCCTCCCGGCGACCCGCGCCGGCAACCCGACACGGCGCCCGCCCCTCACGGGCCCGACGGGCAGAGACCCTTGGGACTCCGCTTCGGCTCACGCTCCGCCCTTACGACGCGGCAGCTGCGGACTTTTGTTAGAACCCTTCGGGTCTTGACATGCCACTGGCATGTCAAGCAGACAGTCCTCGCTAAGCGCCGCGTCGACGGGCGGAGCA
>JAFWLX010000173.1 GCA_017510875.1 Atopobiaceae bacterium
GGAGGGCGCGCACGTTTAGTATAGGCTGCGCAGAGATGATAGATATGCAACATGCCAACGAACTGGGAGCGTTATGAGTCAGCTTCAAATCATTCCCGACCGCTACAGAGTGTTAAGCGGTAGCATGCTCAAGCTGTTGGCACTTTTTGCCATGATTGTTGACCATACAGCACATGCGCTTTTGAGCAGTGAAGGGCCAGTGTTGTTTAGGGTGTACAAGTGGGGCATCACGCCGTACTACCTTATGCGGGCCTTTGGTCGCATTGCGTTTCCCATCTATGCCTTTCTGCTGGTAGAGGGCTTTATCCACACACGAGATCGACGCAAGTACGGTCTGCGACTGGCTCTGTTCACCCTCATCTCCGAGGTTCCTTGGGATCTCTTGCACTTTGGACGGCCCTTTGAGCTTAGCAGCCAGAGTGTGTTCGTGACGCTTCTTTTGGCCTACTTGGGGCTGTGCGTGCTCGAGCGACTACAGAGCGCAAGCAGCACATCAGAGCTCTGTCGCTGGGCTGTCCGACTGCTGGCCCTGTTCTTTGTCGCAACGGTGGCAAAAAGCGACTATGGCGTCCGCGGGTTTGCGATGACACTGGTGCTGTATTTGCTGCAAATGCAGTTGGTGGTGCAGGCGGTGGTCTGCAGCGCCTATGTGGGCAATCCCTGTTATGCCGTACTCGGCTTTGTTCCCATTGCCCTCTACAATGGCGAGCGAGGCTTTATACGCGGCAGGTTCCTGCAGCTTCTGTTCTACGCCGCCTATCCCGCCCACATGCTGCTGCTCTATGCCATTCGCATGCGCACAGGTCAGGGGTAGGCCATGGCAGATGACGTACGCGAGCCACACGGCTCGCTCTTCCGCATACCCAACTATCCGGCTTGGTTTGGGGCTGACACCTTTCTTTTGTGCAGCTCGGCGGTGCATTGGATCGTCATCTCGCTGATGGCCTACGAGCTATCGGGATCAGTGACCCTGGCGGGTTGGTTCTCCACCATTCGTGGCATCACAAGCGTGGTTACACAGGTGATAGGCGGCACGTTTGTGGACCGTCATGACCATCGTAGGCTGTTGCTGGCGCAATCGGGAATCTGTGGTGTGTTGTGGTTTGTCATGGGAGTGCTCTTTGCCACGGGACGTCTGACCTTTGCGCTGTTCATGGTGCTGTGTCTCATGTCAAGTGCTGTCTATGGGCTGTTGGACGGCACCTCAAACGCAGCGCTAGTCACAGTTGTGGGCCCTGAACGCTACGCACAGGCCGAGAGTCTCAACCAGGGTCGGGATGCCGCTGTGCGCATGTCGGGGTCTCCCTTGGGTGCCACGCTCTATGGCCTGTGGGAAGCGGCGCCCTTCTTTGCAAGCGCTTTTTTTGACGCGGCGGCCTTTGTCTGCTCGCTTATGCTGCATCTGCCCGAGCGCCCCGAGGCCAAAAACGCCCGTCCGGGTGTTGGTGCCTTTATCCGTGACCTCATTGAGGGCTGGCAGTGGGTCTTTGCAAGCAAGACCATCATGAGCGCCGTCTTCATCATGGGCATCTTTGAGTTTGGGGCATTTGCCATGCGTCAGGCGGTCAACCTGCAGCTGGTCTCAAGTGGGACCGATGCCCTGCTCATTAGCTTGGTCAACGTGGTGAGCGGCGTGGCCACCCTGGTGGGGTCTATGGTGTCGTCGCGCGTGTGCGACCGCATCCCCGCTGGCAGGGGCATCTTGGGAGTGCTTGCCTTTACCGCGCTGGGCTTTGTTCCGCTTCTGGTGTCAAGCAGCTATGCCACCATCGTGGCAAACGCTGTGCTCATAAGCCTGCCCATGCCGCTCTTTGGCGCGCTGGTCAACGGGTTTGTGTTCTCAAAGACGCCGGTGGAGCGCCAAGGAAGAACGCGTGCTGCCGTGATGACCACCGTGATGCTCTTTGGCAGTGGCTCGGGTGCTGTTGCCGGCGAGCTGCTTCCGCGCATAGGCTTCCATGGCTTTGTCCTCGTCATGTTGGTGCTCGTGGTGTTTGCGGTGGTGCTTGCCACCCTTAACCCAAGGATCAGGCGGATTCCTGCCAGCCCTCACTGGTCCGAGGTCGAGCTATAACGCAAGCGGTGTCCCCAAGACCACGCGCGATGCTGGGAGAGTATTTGCACAAAAAAGCACCCTCCTGCGGTTTCGATTATGAACCCACCTCCAATAGGTGGGTGTCCGCATCGCTTGTTCCAGCTTCCTCAACAAGGGAGGATTCCTGTACTGGATACGATATATGGACTCCCTCGAAACACTTGTCGGTTCACCCAGTTAGAGCCGCAGGAGGATGACAACTTCACTATACGTGTGTAGCTTACGGATACCAGTCTTGACTTACGGACGTTAAGCGAAAACAATTTAAAGGATGTGTCTTTATTTACCAGTGGTACGAAGAGGGGAGGTGGCGTTTAGCAGGTGAATTCCGAATGGGTGGCCTTTCTCTGCCTCTTCCTCACAGCGCTGGTGGTGTCGTTGTTTATGACGCCTATAGCTGCGAAAATAGCATGGAAAGTGGGCGCTGTCGACTATCCAGACAAGCGTCGCATCAACCGTGACCCAACGCCTCGCCTAGGGGGCATTGCGGTGTTCACGGGCATTGCCGCCATGCTGCTGGTTCGCTACCTTGGCTCTCGCTACCTAGGATGGAACATTGTCTTCACGCCTTCGCCACACCTCAAAGACGTTGACTACCCGCTGCTTTCCATGGCTTTTGTGGCCATATTCGTTACCGGCGTCATCGATGACTGCCATTCGCTCTCGCCAAGAAAGAAGCTCTTAGGTCAGCTGATTGCCGCGTGCATAGCGGTGGCAAGCGGACTGGTAATAGGCGATGTTGTCAATCCATTGCACTCCACCGAGCTACTCCATGTAGGCTGGCTTACCTACCCAGTGACCATCATCTATCTGGTGGCTTACGTGAACATCTTCAACCTGATAGACGGTCTTGACGGGCTTGCCTCGGGCATTGCCTTCATTGCGAGCATGACGCTCTTTGTGCTTTCGCTTCTGCGCGGGCAGATGGACGCCGCCTCGCTTGCCATAGCGCTCGCCGGCTCCACGCTGGGCTTCCTGCGCTACAACTTCAATCCAGCATCCATCTTTCTGGGTGACTCGGGCTCACTGTTGCTAGGCTTTACCTTGGCAACCGTCTCGCTTCTCTCGGTTACCCGTATCTCAAGCCTAACCACCATCATCGTGCCGCTGGTGGTGGCGGGCATCCCTATCATCGACACGCTATCGGCCATCATCCGTCGCAAGCGCGCACACGTAAGCGTTGGGCAGGCGGATCGTGGACACATCCACCACCGTCTTTTGGACGAGGGCTTTGACCAGCGCCAGACCGTGCTTGTCATCTACGCTTGGACGGCCTTGCTCAGCGTGGGGGCCATCGTTCTTACCCAGATTGGCCCCATTGCGCGCGCCACGGTGTTTCTCTTGCTTGTGCTGGCATCGTGCCTGTTTGCCGCAAAGCTCAGGCTCTTTAGCCCGGTGCTGCTGCATCACTACAACCCGCGCACGGGCAACGACGAGCTGGTTTCCCCACAGGACCCAGCCTTCGAGAAGGAAGAGGCACGTTTTGAGCGCGAGCACAGCTCCCATGTGCCCTTCCTCAAGTAGGATCTGAAGGATCTGACACATGGCCATTGGCTCTGCGGCATACCAGGCGTGCGAACTCTGTCCCCGGCGTTGTCAGGCCAAGCGGACGGCTGGTGCCGTGGGTGCTTGCGGTGCGTCCTCAAAGCTACGCGTGGCCAGAAGCGCCCTCCATTTCTGGGAGGAACCGCCCATCTCGGGGGAGCGTGGGTCTGGTGCGATTTTCTTCTCGGGCTGCCCTTTGCGCTGCGTGTTCTGCCAGAATCATCAGATCTCGCATGGAGGCCGTGGACTTGAGGTAAGCACCATGCGCTTAGCCCAGATGATGCTCGAGCTGCAGGATCAGGGCGCCCTCAACATCAATTTGGTCACGCCCCTGCACTTTGCCCCGCACATACTAGAGGCGGTGCCCCTGGCCCGCTCGGCCGGCCTAAAGCTGCCCATCGTGTGCAACACCTCTGGATACGAGCGAGAGCGGACGGTGCGTGCCGTTGCCCCGGTGGTGGACGTGTGGCTCACCGACTTCAAGTACGCGTCGTCTGCGCTTGCAGGCTCGCTCTCGGCAGCGGCAAACTATCCGCAAGTTGCCCGGCGTGCACTTGTGGCCATGCTGTGCAGCTTGCGCGAGAAGGGCGGCGCAAGTCTAGCCGATGACGGCGCCATGCAGCGTGGGATCATCGTGCGGCATCTGGTGCTTCCCGGCCATGTGGAAGACTCGCTAGACGTGCTTGACCTTGTCTGGGAGCTTTGCGGCAACGAGGTTGACCTCTCGGTCATGAACCAGTACACCCCCAACGAGACCTGCAGGCAAAAGGGCGGGGACCTTGCGCGGGGGTTGAGCGAAGACGAGTACGAGACGGTGCTTGACTATGCCGACGCGCTAGGATTCGAGCGCATGTGGTGGCAGCAGGGCGGCACGGTGTCCGAGAGTTTTGTCCCGGCCTTTGATGCCACTGGTGTCGAGGGGCCTGAGCTTTGCACTGCGGGGGCGTAACGGGTATAGTCAACACACCGTGTAACCGTTTGTGCGCCTGCGATCGACTGGCTTGGTTGTGCCGCAGGGGCATACGCAAACGGTAGTCATGCTGTTGTCGATATTGGACCATGGCGAAGGGAAACGACATGGCCGACGAGATTACGCCCTTAAGTGAGGACGAGCGTGCGGAGCTTGAGGCCTTGCGCGCGGAGAAGGCGGCACGCGAGCGTGCGGCCCAAGAGCAGGCGGCGCGTGAGCGTGCGGAGCTTGAGGCGCTGAGAAGCGAGCTGTCAGAAAGTGGTGAAAGCTCGGATGCGTCCGAGACAACGCCAGCAGAGCAGCCTGCACCCCAGCCTGCCCGACAGCAGCCTCAGGCCCAGAGCCAAGAGAGCGAGGAGGACCGTCGCATCCGCGAGGCTCGCGAGCGTGGGGCACGTCTCATGGAGCCCAACGATGACCTGTCCATGCCTCTGGGCCAAAAGATCGTGCTTGCCGTCATGGCCCTGCTCGTTGCCCTTATTGTGGGTATGCATTTTTTGGTTGGCTAGGCTTCCTGTGATGGAAGCCTTATCTGTTTGAAGAAGGTTGCGTAGGCCGTATATGCGGCAAGAGGGGAGCATCCCATGGCACTGACCGACATCACACGTCCCAGCGACGTGGCTCTGAACACCGACCTCTACGAGCTAACCATGGCCCAGGGATACTGGGAATCGGGTCTGGTTGATGGCGAGGGTTGCTTCAACGTGTTCTTCCGCGATGCCCCCTTTAACGGTGGCTACGCCATTGCCTGTGGCATGGGTCAGATTGCAGACCTCGTGGAGAATTTTGTCTACGACGAGGAATCGCTGGCATACCTTGCCTCTATTCCTGCTCCGGGTGGTGGCGCTCTGTTCAAGCCTGGGTTCCTTGACTACCTGCGCAACTTCCGCATGCGCGTGTCGGTGTGGGCCATCCCCGAGGGAGAGCTGGCCTTTGCGCGCGAGCCTATGGTGCGTGTGCAAGGCCCCATCATTGACTGTCAGCTTATAGAGACGGCACTGCTCAATCTGGTTAACTTCCAGACGCTCGTGGCAACCAAGACCGCGCGTGTAGTGTACGCAGCCGAGGGCCACCCGGTGTCGGATTTTGGCCTACGTCGCGCGCAAGGTCCGGACGGTGGCCTGGCTGTGGCCCGTGCCTCCTACATTGGCGGTGCCTCATCCACCTCAAACGTGCTGGCTGGCAAGATTTACGGCATTCCCGTGTTTGGCACCCATGCCCATTCTTGGGTCATGTCGTTTCCCACCGAGCTCGACGCCTTCCGTGCCTTTGCTGCGTCGAGCCCCAAAAACTGCGTGCTGCTCCTTGACACCTACGATGTGCGTCAAGGCATCCAGAACGCCATCACGGTGGGTAAAGAGATGGAGGAGCGTGGCGAGCGCCTGTCTGCCGTGCGTATAGACTCGGGCGACCTGGCAAAGCTTTCCAAGATGGCTCGCGCGGCCTTTGACGAGGCAGGGCTGCCGTACGTAAAGATATCGGCCTCAAACGACCTTGATGAGTACACCATCCAGTCGCTGTTTGCCCAAGGGGCGCCCATCGACTCGTTTGGTGTGGGCACCAAGTTGGCCACCTGCGACCCTCAGCCCTCTTTGGGTGGCGTTTACAAGCTGTCGGCCACGCGCGAGACCACCAAGGACGCGTGGGATCCAGTGATAAAGCTCTCCGAGCAGGCTTACAAGCGCACCATCCCGGGCGTGCAGCACATCCGTCGTTACTACGATGCGGCAGGCGTGCCGGTAGGCGACATGATCGTGGACGATTCGGTGGACATGGGTGACGCCAGCTCGATGGTCAACGTGCTCGACGAGCTGACGAGCTATGACCTCACAGATGCCACTCCGGTCGAGCTGATGGTCAAGCTGGTTGAAGACGGACATGGGGTAGGGGAGGCTGAGTCTATCGAAGCCTCCAAGGCCCGCTGCCGTGAGGCTTTCATGCACCTTGATCCCGCTGTCAAGCGCTTCCTCAACCCGCAGTACTATCCGGTGGGTCTCGAGCGCGGCCTTGCACGCCTGCGCAACGAGCTGGCGCTCGAAGAAGCCAAGGGCTCAGGTCGTCGCTCGCGCGCGTAACCTCGCGCCTCGGTCGCACCGGGGCTGTAACAGAAATCGGTGAATAAGCCGTTAGCTGCTGCTAACGGCCTGCATCTTTGCTAAACTCGACAACGTTTTGTGTCACACAAGAGATTAAGGAGTTACCGCCATGCCGGAGACGATCGAAGAGCTTGTAAAGCAGGCTATTGCTGCTGCGCAGGCAGCGGGAGATCTGCCAGAGTTCGAGGTTAAGGATTATGGCATCGAGCGACCGGCCGATTCGGGAAACGGCGACTGGACTTCTACGGTAGCCATGCGCTCCGCACGCCTCGCTCATATGGCTCCCGCCAAGATTGCTGCTGCAATCGTGGCTCATATCCCCGAAAGCCCTTCCGTCTCCAAGGTTGAGGTCGCTGGCCCAGGTTTTATCAACTTCTACCTCAACTCGGCAGCCAACAACGAGGTCTTCCGCACCGTTATCGAGGCGGGTGACGACTGGGGCAAAGTCAATGTGGGCGATGGCCTGCGTTTGCAGGTTGAGTTCATCTCGGCAAACCCCACCGGTCCTTTGCATGTGGGCCATGGTCGCTGGGCTGCCATTGGCGATTCGCTTTGCAATGTGCTTGAGCATGCCAACTATGACGTGCAGCGCGAGTACTACATCAATGACCACGGTTCGCAGATGGACGTCTTTGGTCAGTCGGTTGTCAAGCGCTACCTTCAGATTGACGAGATCGTAAAGGCCGAGGGCGCTGACGCCGCAACGGCTGCCGCAAAGCTTCTGGCAGACCGCGAGGCCTATGTGGACGACGAGCTTGACGAGCGGCCCGAGACCCACCCCTTTATGGACGCCTTCAACGAGGCGCTTGGCGGCAACTCCTACGGTGGAGACTACATCATCAAGATTGCCCAGCGCTTCTACGAGTCGGATGGCGACAAGTGGGTAAACGTTCCTGCCGATGTGCGTGATCCCGAGTTCCGCGAGCGTTCCTATCAGGACATGCTGCAGCAGATAAAGGATACCTGCCATCAGGTGCGCTGCGACTTTGACGAGTGGCGCAGCGAGCGCAGCTTCTATGTGCCCGATGCCGATGGCGTCTCGTACATTGATCGCACCTTTAAGATGCTCGAGGACAAGGGCCTGCTCTATCGCACCGATGACGGCGCCCTGTGGTTCAAGTCAACTGACTTTGGCGATGACAAGGACCGTGTCCTCATCAAGAGCAATGGCGAGTACACCTACTTTGCCTCCGACGTTGCCTATTGCTGGAAGAAGTTCGAGATTGTTGACTACGAGATCAACATCTGGGGCGCCGACCACCATGGCTACATCAAGCGCGTGCAGTCGGTGGCTGACGCCATGGGATACCCGGGCAAATACGAGATTCTGCTGGGTCAGTTTGTGAACCTGCTGCGCAACGGCGAGCCGGTGCGTATGTCAAAGCGCCGCGGTACCATGATTCCCTTCCAGGAGCTGGTCGACGAGGCCGGTGTGGATGCCACGCGCTACACCCTCATCAGCCGTTCCTCCAACCAGACCATCGACTTTGACATCGAGAAGGTCAAGGAGCAGAACAACTCCAACCCTGTGTACTACGTCCAGTACGCACACGCTCGTATCTGCTCTATCCTGCGTCGTGCTGCCGGCGTGAGCGAGCAGGAGGCCGCTGAGTTGGGCATGGATGAGGTCGCTCGCCGTGCGGTAGGGACCGACTACGACCTGTCGCTGCTTACCGATCCCACCGAGCTTGCCCTCTCGCGCAAGCTTTCTGAATTCCCTGACCTTATTGCCGGATGCGCCCGTGACCGTGCTCCGTTCCGCATTACACACTATTGCGAGGAGCTTGCCAGTGCGTTCCATGGTTTCTATCACGACTGTCAGGTGCTTCCCAGCGAGGGAAGGCCTCTTGACGCAGAGCTCTCGCGGGCAAGGCTTGCGGCATGCGACGCGGTCCGTGTAAGTCTTGAAGTTGCGTTGCGGCTTATTGGCGTTTCCGCTCCAGAAGTAATGTAGAATGCGACGGGCTCATAACGTGCACTGTTGTGAGCCCGTCAGTTTCAAATTCATGAATTTGTATAGATTGGGACAAATCAACTCTGCCCAGGGGGTTACTTTCTTTGTATGAGAAAGTTAGGGATTTAGAGTGCGGTTCTCTCACTAAAAGAAGCGTATGACTTTCAACAAAACCAGGAGTGCCATGGAACTGCGTGAATACTTGGCGATACGTCGGGCATATAACCTTGTACGACAGCAGATGCCATCAGAGCGGAGGCTCACGTTTGTAGAGCTGGCCATCCTCTGTCGCATGAACGTGCTCGCACGGCCAATGAACACCTCAGAAATTGCCGAATACCAAGGTGCGCTTAGGCCAACTATGACCCATAGGACCAAGCATCTTTCTGAAATGGGCTTGATGCAGCGCAGCAAGGGTAGCTTGGACCGACGCAACGTCGTGTGCGAGATTACCGATGACGGCAAGGCATTTGTATACGAGGCATGCAAGAACGTGTGCGACGTACTGCGCAGCGGCTCGGTGCTCTCGCGTACGACGCCCCAGCGCATGTGTCTCTACGTCGATGCCATGGGTTCGTTTGCCTGCATGTCAGGCGACCTTGTCCTTCTAGGGCTCGCTAATTCTCCTGAGGGCTTTGGCACGGTAAGCGATCTTGTCCTGTCGCTCGGCCTTTTGCAGCCAACGGTATCCATGTCGGTGGCGTCCCTTGAGGGAGAGGGGCTCATTCGGCGCATCCGTCCCGAGGACATGAGTGGCCGTTCGGTCGACATCACCCTCACCGAGCGCGGTAAAGAGCGCGCAGCAGAAATAGAGGAGGGCGTTAAGACGCTCGTCATTCGTCGTAAGCAGTAGTCAGGGTCTTACGATTATTTACGTGACACACCCTTCCGGAAAGCACGGATTGCATCCAAGCGTGATGCGAGCTCTCCGGAAGGGTGTATCACGCTCTTCTTGAATAGCCTCAACGTTGCATGGCGCCATTTCTGCTATAGTAGCCCTATTCAAAAGCGTGGGGTACACATTTGACCCACCCATTCATCTGTTTTCATCACTCAATCCCGTCATAGTGTGGCGTCGTGATGGTAATGACCTTTGAAGAAAGGCGTGGCCAATGGCCGAAGAAGCAATGTCACCTGAAACTTCCGTAATCGAATACACTCCCGAGTCAGCGCCCGAGGTTGCTCCCACGTATGAGCCCGAGCCTGTTCCCACGTATGAGCCCGAGCCTGCTCCTACGTATGAGTCCGTGCCTGCTCCAGCGTTTGAGCCCGAGCCCGCTCCTGCGACAGCACCCGAGGTGGCCTCCACGTTTGAGCCCGAGCCCGCTCCTGCGACAGCACCCGAGGTCGAGCCCACAGAAGCTCCTGCGGCGGACGAGGCACCTAAACGCAGGCGTGGTCGTCCTCGCAAGGCCGAGACAGATTTCTCCTCGGTGACAGATGCGGATGGCGACGATGCCACAGAGGATACGCCAAAACGCAGGCGTAGCCGTTCGCGCAAGAGCGAGGCGGGTGACCAAGAGACGTCCGAGGGCGAGTCGCTTACCGAGGAGGCCCCTAAGCGCCGTCGCCGTTCTCGCAAGGCCGAGGTTTCAGACGAGTCGACCGAGACTGCAGCTGATGGCCAGTCAGCTTTGTCCGAGTCGCCCAAACGCCGGCGCAGCCGCTCGCGCAAGACCGAAGAAGGCGTCGAGTCCCAGGCGGCTCTTCCTGCCCCCAGCGATTACGATGCAACAGCTCAAGACGGCACCGCTCAGCTGAGCATTGAAGAGATGACGCGTGCCACGCAGGCTGCCACACAGGCCACATCAGTTCCTATGGGCGCTCCCGCCACTACGCTTGCCGAGGCTGAGACGCTTGCCACGCAAGGCAGAAGACGCAAGCGTGGGGCCCAGGATGGTGCCGCACAGCAGCCGTCGGGCGCCGTCCAAGGCGGTCAAGCCAATCAGCAATCTAATCGCCGAAACAACCAAAACCGTCGGCGCAACAGACGCAACCAGCAAGAGCAGGCCATCGAGCCAACCCTCACGCGCGAGGAGCTCTCCGAGATGAAGGTTGCAGAGCTGCGTGCAAAAGCCGAGGAGCTAGGCATCGACTACAAAGGCATGCGCAAGAAAGACCTTGCCGAGGCGGTCTATGACGCCGCGGCCCTTGCCGAGGGCTTCCGTCCCGTTGAGGGCATCCTAGAGATTCAAAGCGAGGGCTACGGCTTTCTGCGCACCGGCAACTACATGGCAGGGGATGACGACGCCTTTGTCCATCAGCAGGTGGTTCGCCAAAACGGATTGCGTACGGGCGACAAGATCGTGGGCTCGCTTGCACCGTCGCGTTCGGGCAACAAGTATCCGCCCCTGCATCGTATCGACTCGGTCAACGGCAGGCCTCTGGAGGACATGAAGAATCGTCCGCGCTTCCGTGACCTTACCCCCATCTACCCCAACGAGCGTCTTGTTATGGAAAACGGCCAGGATTCCATAACCGGTCGCGCCATCGACCTGGTGGCCCCCATTGGCAAGGGGCAACGTGGCCTTATCGTGAGCCCACCCAAGGCAGGCAAGACCACGGTGCTCAAGCGCATCTGCCAGTCTATCGCAGCCAACAATCCCGAGGTGCACCTCTTCTGCCTGCTGGTGGACGAGCGTCCCGAGGAGGTTACCGACATGCAGCGCTCGATTCGCGGCGATGTGGTGGCCTCGACCTTTGACATGCCCGCAGACAACCATACCAAGGTGTCCGAACTGGTCATAGAGCACGCAAAGCGCCTGGTGGAGCTTGGTGAGGACGTAGTGGTGGTGCTTGACTCCATCACGCGTCTGGCCCGTGCATATAACCTGGCACAGCCGGCTTCCGGGCGCATCCTGTCTGGTGGTGTCGATTCGGCGGCGCTCTATCCGCCCAAGAAGTTCTTGGGTGCCGCGCGCAACATCGAGAACGGCGGATCGCTCACCATTCTGGCATCGGCCCTCATTGACACTGGGTCCAAGATGGACGAGGTCATCTTTGAGGAGTTCAAGGGCACGGGCAACATGGAGCTCAAGCTTGACCGCGAGCTTGCCGACAAGCGCATCTTCCCGGCCATCGATCCGGTTGCCTCGGGTACCCGCAACGAGGACCTGCTCATCGAGAACGACCTACAGCCGTTTGTGTGGGGCATTCGTCGCATCCTCGCCAACATGAACAACACCGAGCGCGCAGCCAACGCTCTGGTCAAGGGCCTCAAGAGCACCAAGGACAATCAGGAGTTCCTCATTCGCTCCGCCCGCAAGGCCCAGCAGCAAGACTTTACGCTGTAGCACCCTCACGCCCCGCCTGCAAGACTCAGGCGGGGCGTAAAAAGCAACCTCTTGTGATCACAGTCCACGGATGGGCAAGACGGGTTACCGCCCGGCTCCGCTTCGGCTAAGCGTTTCGCCCTTACGGCGCGGCAGCTGCGGAACTCGCTCGCTGACGCGTTTTGCACGAGCCCTTCGGGCCGTGACATGCCACTGGCATGTCACGCTCGCTCCCGCCGCGCCGACGGGCAAAACAGCCTCAGAATGAGCCGGGCAGTAATCCGTCTTGCCCATCCGTGGATTGTGACCACTGTGACCTCTTGTGTAATAACTCTACAGGTACAGGCTATTTTTCCTTGCAAAATGTGAAAAGTAAGGTAGAGTCTAATTATGTCTGAGCAATATGCTATGACGCTCGGTCACGACGGCATACATACATCCAACGAAGCACGCCGCCACGATCGCAAACTCTTACATGGTTGGATTCTCGTTTAGCGTGCTTCAACACATGCCTCGTGCTCGCGTGCCAAGCGGGAGGGGTGCCATATGGCAGAACAGGGAATTCATCCAGCAGTCTGTGCCGGTCTTATGGGTGGCGCAGCGTGGCCTGTGTCCAACGTTGCCTTTAAGGTGTCAGTGCTGGACGACTTTGCCGAGGTCTTTTCGCAATCCCTGTTGCTGAAGCTCGTTGCGGGTGGCATTTGCGGCATGGCTATTGCCGGCATCGTAGTCGCAACGGTCAACCACCGTGCCGGCAAGAAGGCCGAGCAGGAGTTTGTCTTTCCGCAATCGTCTGGCTGGAGCCAAGAGAGCGCATCTTCTGGCGTCTATGACGACCTAAGCGCACAGGACACCGGGCGTCTGCCTAAGGCAGCGCGCTCCTCGCAACGACATGCCCATTCTGCGGCGCATGTCCAGACGCACAAGTATGTACGCGAAACCACGGCCCCCCGTCACTTTGCCACGTCAAGCCCTATGCCTTCCGCGCGCCAAGAGCCGCGGGTAGTGCAGAAGGCAACGCCTGCAAGAGGCAAGCATTTTGCGTCTGCGGCTCCCTCGTTTGCCCATGAGATCACCACGCAAAAAGTCACCTCTGCGCCACAGGTTGCGGTAGGTCCCGCACCGCAGGCGGTAGAGCGCCTTACAAGCAGCCCCATGCTCAAGATGACGGGTTCTTGGCAGACTTCGTCCGTGACAAAAGCCTCCTCACCATCCGTTACGGGTCGTCTGCGCATTCGTGAGCGCATGGCCGCTAAGACCAAGGGCGTGCGGGCGGTTTTGGCCGAGCGTCTTGACGCCAATGCCCTTGATGGCGTGCCTATCATCACTAAGGCCGATGGCACGGTAAACGACATCGCACCATCATGGTTTGATCAGACGCTTGCGCCCGCCATTGGCAAACGCCTTTCTGGAATCACCGGCAAGCTTGACGACACGGCCGAGCGAGTGCCCGTCTCGCAAGACCCTGATGGCCTTGAGGCCACCTCACGTGCAGCCTACATTGCAAGCCATGTGGCCGAGGTCAATGAGGGCATGTTCCCCGAGCGTCGCAGGGTCGAGGACCTTGAGAACGGTGACGTGTGGGAGCAGGCGCTTGCGGCAATGGGGGAGACGTTAGGCGAGAGCCCGCGTCCGTTCCAGGATATGGTGGGCGGACCTTCGACCATCGATGACCCCGAAGGGCTCGAGGCTCCCACGGGCTTCATTCCCTTTAGGGTGCCCGCTGCCCATCCCGAGGTCGTTGACACCGATACCTATGTGGACTACCTGTTGCGCGAGGAGCTCTCGCAAAACGGTTCGCAGACGCTTCGTAACTCAACACATGCGCACCTGCGTGTGATTGAGGGCGGTACTGCCCCTCTGCGCCTTCGTAAGCGCACGGAGGAGCCCGCACCCAAGCGTCGGGGCCGTCACTTTGCCAAGGCGCCTCTGGCCGCGGAAGCGTAGGTTCTCAAAGATCCTGTTCGGACGAAACAGACGAATGCGCCAGTGATTCGACCCCTGATTTCCGTGGGGGGTCGCTGCCACAGCATCTACGTGTTACATGGCTGAAAAAACTATCCCTCTGCACCACACGTTGCCAGCCGCTACGTCTACAGTACATCCATGTCTCGAGCCTCCAACAAGAAGAGGAAAGGTCATATCATGAATACAAACATCTCTAGGCGCGATTTTGCCAAGCTCTCGGGTGCTGTCGCAGCTTCTGCCATTCTCGCTGGTTGCGGCGGCGGCAACAACGGTGGGAGCGCATCCACCTCTGATGGCACCACCTTCAAGATTGGTGGCATTGGTCCCGTGACGGGTGCCGCGGCCATCTACGGCAGCGCCACCAAGTACGGCGCCCAGGTTGCCGTTGACGAGGTCAATGCCGAGGGTGCCATCAAGATGGACCTCAATTGGCAGGATGACGAGCATGATCCCGAGAAGTCGGTCAACGCCTACAACACGCTGAAGGACTGGGGCATGCAGATCCTGGTTGGCACCACCACCACAACTCCGTGCGTGGCCGTTTCCACCAAGACCAACGCCGACCGCATCTTCGAGCTCACTCCTTCCGCCTCCTCCGTCAACGTGCTAGGTGGCGAGGAGATCGGCGCCGACAACCCGCGCAAGGACAACGTGTTCCAGATGTGCTTCACCGACCCCAACCAGGGTACCGCCTCGGCACAGTACATCTCCAGCAAGGGACTTGGCACCAAGATTGCCATCATCTACAACAACGCCGATCCCTATTCCACGGGCATCTATCAGAAGTTTGTTGACGAGGCAAAGGCCCTCAACCTTGACATCGTCTCCGAGCAGACCTTCACCGATGACCAGACGGACTTCTCCGTACAGGTTGGCGATGCCAAGAGCAAGGGTGCCGACCTGCTGTTCCTCCCCATCTATTACACTCCGGCCTCGCTCATCCTGTCCGAGTCCAAGAAGCAGGGATACACTCCCAAGTTCTTTGGTGTTGACGGTATGGACGGCATCCTTACCCTTGAGGGCTTTGACACCTCCCTTGCCGAGGGCGTCATGCTGCTGACCCCGTTCACCGCGACCTCCGAGGACGAGGCCACCCAGACCTTCGTCGAGTCCTACAAGGCCGTCTCCGGTTCCTCCGAGAACCCCAACCAGTTTGCCGCCGACGCC
>JAFWLX010000174.1 GCA_017510875.1 Atopobiaceae bacterium
CTAACGTGTCGCTTACAACCCCGCTCGTCAAGTTCCGCCGTGGTGAGCAGAGCGACATCATGCTCAATATTCCTATGACCTCTGCCATCATGCAGTCGGTTTCTGGTCCGCGTCTGGCCATATCGCTTGCACAGGAGGGTGGTGTCTCGTTCATCTATGGCTCGCAGTCGGCAGAGGACGAGGCCGCCATGGTGCGTGAGGTCAAAACCTACAAGGCAGGTTTTGTGGTGTCAGACTCGACCCTTACGCCTGACATGACGCTGGCCGAGGTGCTAGAGATACTAGAGCGTACGGGTCATTCAACCATGCCCGTGACTGCGGACGGAAGCCCCACTGGACAGTTCCGTGGCATTGTCACCAGTCGCGACTACCGCGTCTCGCGTGACGATCCCAACAAGAACGTGAGCGAGTTCATGACGCCTGCCGATCGCTGCATCGTGGCAAACGAGAAGACCAGCCTCAAGAAGGCAAATGACATCATCTGGGAGCACAAGCTCAATGTCCTCCCCATAGTCGATGGGTGTGGCAATCTCGTGTCGCTGGTGTTCCGTAAAGACTATGATTCGCACAAGTCGCGCCCCGACGAGCTCTTGGACGAGCACAAGCGCTATGTGGTAGGCGCCGGTATCAATACTCGTGACTTTGCCGAGCGTGTGCCACTGCTGCTTGAGGCCGGTGCCGACGTGTTGTGCATTGACTCTTCCGAGGGCTATTCCGAGTGGCAGAAGCTCACCATAGACTGGATTCGCGAACATTACGGAGATACCGTAAAGGTGGGCGCCGGTAATGTGGTTGATGCCGAGGGCTTCCGCTATCTGGCAGACTGTGGAGCCGACTTTGTGAAGGTGGGCATAGGAGGTGGGTCCATCTGTATCACGCGCGAGCAAAAGGGCATTGGCCGAGGCCAGGCCTCTGCACTCATAGACGTGTGCGCAGAGCGTGACCGCTATTTTGAGGAAACGGGCATCTACGTGCCAGTTTGCTCTGACGGCGGCATTGTGTACGACTACCATATGACGCTTGCCCTTGCCATGGGAGCCGACTTTCTCATGCTGGGCCGCTACTTTGCCCGCTTTGACGAGAGCCCCACGCGTCGTCTCTCGGTCAACGGCTCTTACGTAAAGGAGTACTGGGGCGAGGGGTCGGCCCGCGCGCGCAACTGGCAGCGCTATGACTTGGGTGGTAAGAAGGGCCTGACCTTTGTGGAGGGCGTGGACTCCTATGTGCCCTACGCCGGACCGTTGCATGATAACGTGCAGGCCTCGCTGACCAAGGTCGTGCACACGATGTGCAACTGCGGTGCGCTGGATCTCGACGAGCTGCGCGAGAAGGCCAAGCTCACGCTGGTCTCGGCCACCTCGCTCGTTGAGGGCGGTGCCCACGACGTCATGCTCAAGGATTCCAACCCCGACGGCCTGAACTTCCACGCATAACCAATCTAGGGGAGAGAAGGAAGCCCTAAACAACCGTGGGAGACCACAGCACCTGAAAGAGGAAGGGCGCCGGTGGTAGCAACTCGGCGCCCTAGCAAAACTTTAGACAGTGCTGCCCAGCTTGCCCCGCGGGCTGACGTCAGCCGTCATAATGCCCGCTTCCGATGCCGTTAGCCAACGATGTCAAGCCTCATAAACACTCCCCGCTTATATCAATGCTCATTCGTTCTCAGCGGGCATGCCGTTCGTGCGGGATTTCGCCAGCGGGCTTTTGGCTTGGTATCCTAAAGGCAGGTGACACTACACTTGGAAGGACTTGCCATGAATAGAAGAACCTCCGGCGCAAGAGGATGGCAGCGGGTGGCATTGCTTGCCCTGTGCGGGGTAGCATTGTTTGTTTCCATCGTACTATCCGCTTGTGGGGCCTGCAGCTGGTACCGGGAAAATGGCTGGGCCTCTATATGCTCAACCTGGTCGCGCCGATCATCACCACCTTCCGCTATGCGGTGTTCGGCTTTGGGTATTTTGACCTAACCTACTACCAGATCAGCTGGGCAATCGCCCTGCTGGTGTTCTTCATCGGGCTGGTCCTGTTCAGCCGCATCGAGCGCACGTTCATGGACACGATCTAAGAGGATGGGTGTATGGAAGAGCTCATGCTGAGGATTGACAACGTGTCCAAGAGGTACAAGCTGGGCCAGATTGGGACCACGACGCTTCGCGATGAGCTGCAGCGGTTGAGCGCGCGGCTGCACGGCCGTGAGGACCCTACGAAAAGAATCGGCGCGAGAACCTACGGCAAGGGCGAGACCTTCATGGCCCTGGACGGCGTCTCCTTTGACGTGATGAGGGGCGAGCGCGTGGGCATCATCGGCCACAACGGCGCGGGCAAGTCCACGCTGCTGAAGCTGATATCCCGCGTCACAACTCCTACGGAGGGCATGATTGGCCTGAACGGGCGCGTGGCCTCCATGCTTGAGGTGGGCACCGGCTTCCACGGGGAACTCACCGGCCGGGAGAACATCTACATGAACGGCGCGATCCTGGGCATGACGAAGAAGGAGATTGACGCCAAGATCGAGGACATC
>JAFWLX010000175.1 GCA_017510875.1 Atopobiaceae bacterium
GGCCCTTCTGTTGCGACCCCAACTGCCCTGCCCGTGAAAAGCAACTCAAACCTACGCGACTGCCGGGACTGGTCAGACACGTTTTGTCCCAAACACCAAAAGCTGCTACCATCCTTGCGATGGAGCTGCGAGAGGAGGACGCGTGCCAAGCGTCATGCGTAGATATGCGGGCGGCGAGGGTCGGTTTGACCGACCGTCCGGGATGAGCGACCCCGATCGCGAGGGGCCAGTGATTCTTATGGTGTCGGGCGGGGCTGATTCCACAGCGCTGCTCGTGCTGGCGGCTACCTCAAAGCTCGATATCGACGACGGCCGCGGTGTTGCACGCATTGCTCGCGAGCGCCTTCACGTGCTCCACGTAAACCACTGCCTGCGCGGCATGGATGCCGAGGAGGACGAGGAGTTTGTGCGCGAGCTGGCTGCGCGCTATGGCATTCCCTGCACTGTGCGTCGCGTTGATGTGGCCGCCTTGGCGCAAGAGGCGCGCGAACGTGGTGACGTTACGGCCGGTAACGTAGAAAACGCAGGTAGGGAGGTGCGGTACGCTGCGGCGGCAGAGCTGGCCAACCGCCTGTCGGAAGAGCTGGGCGTACCTCGTGCCTCGGCGCGCATCCTTACGGCGCATACGGCCGATGACCGCGCCGAGACCTTCTTCATGAACGCATTGCGGGGGACGGGGCCGGCGGGCCTCTCGTCTATCCCGCGCAGGCGAAACCGTATTGTGCGACCGCTGATTGATTACACCCATGATCAGCTGTGCGACCTGCTTCGCATGCGCGATATTGTGTGGCGCGAGGACAACACCAACCACGACACGCGCTACCTGCGCGCATATGTGCGCTACGAGCTGCTGCCCGTGGCTCGCCGTCGCAATCCGCGCGTGGCATCAAGTCTGTCGGTAACCTGCGACATTTTGTCTGACGAGGACGCCTATCTTAACCAGCTGGCATCGCGTGCGTACCGTGACCTGCTGCGCAGGGAGGGCGATGGTGTGGTGGCGCTTGATGCCGCACGATTGGCAGCCTCGGAGGTGGCGCTTGCCCGACGTGTGGTGCGCAAGGCATTGCTAGCGGTCTGCCCGGGAGCACGGCTTGAGGCGCGTCATGTGGCGCAGGTGCTCTCGCTGGTGGCGGCGGGCAAGGGCTCGTGCACCGTGCCCGTGGACGTCGACGTGCGGGTTGAATTTGGCCTGCTCATGGTACGCGCCGCGCGTACTCCCGGCAAAAGCCTCTCGGGTTGGCTTGAGGTTCCTGGTAAATTTGACCTTCCTGGTGGCGGACGTCTGTTGGCGCAACTGGTGGCGGTACCGGTGGGCTCGCGTGCGCCCGAGGTTGCCAAGGCACATGGGCGTGAATGGGAGGAGCAGTCGGTACTGCTCGATGCGATTGCCGCTGGGGTTGACCCGGTGCAGGGTGGATGGCTGTGGGTGGACGGGTTCCAACCGGGCGATGTTCTGTGTCCTTTGGGCATGCACGGTCAATCCAAGAAGCTGTCCGACCTGCTGGCCGAAGCACATGTGCCTGCGGCTGAGCGGGCTGCAGTGCCCATTGTGCGCACCTCGGTTACCGGGCCTGTGGTATGGGTGGCTGGCATCCGTGCTGACGAGCGCGCCCGCGTTACCCCCAATACCCACGTGATGCTCGAGCTGACGCTGTCGCAGCTTCCCTGAAAACGCTAGCAACCGCAGATTACAGGCCTCAGAAGGAGCTGCGACGGTACCTGTCCTGGTCCTTCCGTGGCCTGTAACAATCGCAAGGGGTGGGTGTGCGGAACTACCCCTTTGTCACAATCCCGCTAAGCCCCAACCTGCTAAAATAGACATTTGTGTACATTGCGATGCTAGGCACATGGCAGGGAGGCCACATGACAGACCAACTGCATCCCGATATCGAGAGCGTCGTCCTTAGCAAGCAGGACATACAGGACATCGTTGACCGTCTGGGGCGCCAGATCTCGGAGGACTACGAAGGCAAGAATCCGCTGATAATTGCCGTGCTCCGTGGCGCCTTTGTGTTTATGGCCGACCTTGTGCGTGCCATTTCCATTCCCTGTACGGTGGACTTCATGGCGGTTTCGAGCTATGGCTCTGACGTTACAAGCTCGGGGCGCGTACGCATCCTCAAAGACCTTGACACCGATATTGAGGGTCGTCACGTCATCATTGCCGAGGACATCCTTGACTCCGGCCTTACGCTTTCATATTTGATTAAGTTGCTTGAAGGTAGGCATCCCGCGTCCTTAAGCATCTGCGCGTTTTCGATTAAGGACGTCTCAGACAAAACTCCTGCCGTCAACGCAGCATATGTGGGCACGCATGTGCCCGATGCCTTTGTGGTGGGCTACGGGCTTGACTATGCAGAGCGTTACCGCAACCTTCCGTACGTGGGCGTTCTTAAGCCCGAGGTATACAGTTAGTTCCATTATGTTTTGCGGTTGTCCGTCTGGATTCCGCACAGTACCAACAAGGAGACACGTCGCGTGGCAAACAACAACGATTCAAACCGGGAGCCGTCGGATGGCTCCTTTGACAAGCGCTTGGCATTCATTTACGCGTTCATTGGTATAGCGCTGGTTGCCTACATGGCGTACACCATGGGCAACGGCTTTGTCGGCAAAAAAGATACGGTGACCCTCTCGACCAACGAGTTTGTGACGGCCGTCAAAGAAGACCGTGTTGACGAGGTCAAGTACAAGACCTCGGACGGCAAGCTTACCGGTGACTTTTGGTCAGACAAAGAACACGCGGGCAAGAAGGACTTTGAGAAGAAGTTTGAGAGCTACTACGTTGGCGCCGATCGACTGCAAGAGCTGATGGAGGAGCATCCTGACGTCAAGTTCACCATCGATACTGCCGACGGGTCCATATGGGAGCTGCTGCTTACCACGGCGGTGCCCACCCTTATCATGCTTGCTGGGCTCATATACTTCATGAACCAGATACAGGGGCAAAACGGCAAGGCCATGAGCTTTGGACGTACCAAGGCGCAAACCAGCGAGGAGACACGCCCCAAGGTCAAGTTCTCCGACGTTGCTGGCATTGATGAGGCCGTTGAGGAGCTGCAAGAGGTGCGCGACTTCTTGGCCGAGCCCGAGCGCTATCACAAGATGGGTGCCAAGATTCCCCATGGCGTGCTGCTGGTAGGCCCTCCGGGAACAGGCAAGACCCTTTTGGCCAAGGCAGTGGCCGGCGAAGCGGGCGTGCCGTTCTTCTCTATCTCGGGCTCCGACTTTGTAGAGATGTTTGTGGGTGTTGGCGCCAGTCGTGTGCGCGACCTGTTTAAGCAGGCAAAAGAGGCTGCTCCGGCCATCATCTTCATTGACGAGATCGATGCGGTGGGACGTCAGCGCGGCGCAGGCGTGGGTGGCAGCCACGACGAGCGCGAGCAGACGCTCAACCAGATGCTCGTTGAGATGGACGGCTTTGAGGACAACTCGTCGGTCATCTTGATTGCGGCAACCAACCGCCCCGACATCCTTGACCCTGCGCTGCTGCGTCCCGGGCGCTTTGACCGTCAGGTGACGGTGGACCGTCCCGACGTAAAGGGTCGCGAGCAGATCCTGCGCGTGCATGCGGCCAACAAGCCCCTGCGCGGCGAGGTAGACTTTGAGCGCATTGCCAAGCTGACCCCGGGCTTTACGGGTGCTGACTTGGCCAACCTTATGAACGAGGCAGCCCTTTTGGCCGCGCGGCGTCACAATGAAACCATCGGCATGGCCGAGATCGAGGAGGCCATGGAGCGCGTGATTGCCGGCCCCGAGAAGAAGGGCCGAGTGATGACCGAGGAAGAGCGTCGCACGATTGCCTACCACGAGAGCGGCCACGCACTGGTGGGCCACCTGTTAGAGAACGCCGACCCCGTGCACAAGGTAAGCATCGTGAGCCGTGGCCAGGCTTTGGGCTACACGCTGTCGCTGCCCGAGGAGGACCATTTTCTTGAGACGCGCAGCGCCATGTTGGATGACCTTGCGGTTCTTTTGGCGGGTCGTACGGCCGAGGAGCTGTTCTGCGACGACATTACCACCGGTGCATCCAATGATCTTGAGCGTGCCACCAAGAAGGCCCGCGAGATGGTCACACGCTACGGTATGAGCGACGCGCTGGGGACGCAGGTGTACGGCGAGGCCCAACACGAGGTGTTCTTGGGTCG
Source organism: Atopobiaceae bacterium (assembly GCA_017510875.1). Taxonomy (GTDB): domain Bacteria; phylum Actinomycetota; class Coriobacteriia; order Coriobacteriales; family Atopobiaceae; genus UBA1367. The sequence goes on from JAFWLX010000175.1 coordinate 4,149, forward strand.
CGATTACGCAAATCACCAGGACCTCTCGGCCGAGACTACCAAGCGCATTGACGACGAGGTAGAGCGCATCATGCGCGAAGCACACGAGCGTGCGCGCGAGCTTCTTGTGACACACGCCGATCGCATACACCAGATGGCTGCCGTGCTCTTGGCAAAGGAGACCGTTGAGGGCGACGAGATGATGGCGCTGCTCGAGGGAACCTACAATGAGTGGCTGGCGGCACAGGGCGAGCAGGCCGCTGCCAAGGGTGGGTCTGATGACTCGAGCAAGGGACCTGCCCCAACGAAGCCGTCGGACTCGCCCCAGGACGATGATCTGCGTCCTGCCCAGCGTCCCGTGCCGGTGGAAGAGCCAGCGGCGGTACCTTCTCCCTCGCCAAACGCATAACGGCATTCAAACGATAGGAGCTTGCATGTCCATTAACAAGAAAAGCTATGACTACGGTGCCGCAAAGTCTTCCATTCGCGAGATTGCCGCATACGGTGCGGCGCGCAAGGCAGAGGTAGGCGCCGAGAACGTGTACGACTTCAGCCTGGGCAACCCGTCCATACCCGCGCCGGATGCCGTGCGCGCCTCCATCGCACGCTCGCTAGAGCTGCCGCCCACGCAGCTGCACAGCTACACGCCAGCGGCAGGTCTTCCCGCTGCGCGCGAGGCCGTGGCCGCCTCTCTCAACCGTCGCTTTGGTACCTCGTACGGCCCCGGCGACCTCTATCTTACCTGTGGTGCCGCGGCGTCCCTTTCCATTTGCTTCCATGCCCTGGCCAACGCAGGTGACGAGGTAATCGTAATTGCCCCTTACTTCCCCGAGTACCGCGTGTGGATCGAGACGGCCGGTGCCGCGTGCATAGAGGTCATGGCCGACGCCAACACCTTCCAGATTGACAACGCTGCCGTGGCTGCCGCCATCACGCCCAAGACCAAGGCCGTGGTGATCAACTCGCCCAACAACCCCGTGGGCTCGGTCTACTCCGAGGAAAACCTTAAGGCTCTGGCAGACGTGCTGCGCGAGCGCGAGGAGGCACTGGGCACCAACATCTACCTGATAGCTGACGAGCCCTATCGCGAGATTACCTACGGTGACGTTGTGCCTTGGGTGCCCGCCATCTACGATCGCACCATCGTGTGCTACTCGTATTCCAAGAGCCTGAGCCTGCCGGGCGAGCGTATTGGTTGGGTTTTGGTGCCGCCTACCAACCCGGAGCATGACATGCTGGTGCTGGCTATTGCTGGCGCCGGTCGCAAGCTGGGCTTTGTCTGTGCGCCTGCCATCTTCCAGCGCGTGATTGCCGACTGCGTGGACGAGCCATCCGACGTAGAGGCGTACGCGCGCAACCGAGTGGCGCTTACGGAGGGCCTTGGCAAGCTTGGCTACGAGTACATCGAGCCGCAGGGTGCCTTCTACCTGTGGGTTAAGGCGCTCGAGCCCGACGCAAACGCCTTCTTTGAGAAGTGCAAGGCGCTCGACCTGCTGCCCGTGCCGTCAGACTCCTTTGGCTGCCCGGGGTGGGTGCGCATTGGATACTGCGTGAGCTACGAGACCATAGTCAACTCCATGCCGGCCTGGGCAAAGCTCAAGGCCCAGTACGAGTAGGGCTCTTCGCACAGAGGGGGCACCCATGGTCAGGCTGGCCTGCGACGTCCATACCCATACCATCTTCTCGCGTCATGCGTACTCGACGGTCGAGGAAAACGTGCGAGCTGCCGCCGCATGCAACTTTGAGCTGCTGGGCGTGACCGATCACTTCTCGCCCATGATTCATGGGGTGGGTCCTGAAGGTGCCAGCATGCGCGAGTTTCAGGAGTTCATTAACATGCGCATGTGGCCGCGCGAGTGGCATGGCGTGCAACTGATGCACGGCTGCGAGGCTGATATTGTCGATTTGCAAGGCCGCCTTTTTGGCTGGGACATACCGGTGACCTACCATCTGAGTGTGCCGGCCGAGCCTCCCTACACCATGCTGGCCGACGTGGTTTTCTCCAACTGCCAGTATGTGATTGCCAGCGTCCACGAGCACGGGTGGGCAGAGGGTGCCACGCGCGAGCAAAACACGCAGATGTACGTTCGCGCGCTTGAGCATCCCAAGGTGCTCATCCTGGGCCACACGGGGCGCAGCGGACTTGACTTTGACGAGGAGGCTGTGGCTGAGGCCGCCCGCGATGCGGGTAAGCTGATTGAGATCAACGAGGCGAGCTTCTTTGGGCGCAACAATGCATTAGAGCGCTGCGAGCAGATAGCGTGCGCCTGCGCGCGGGTGGGCTGCATGGTTTCCACCGCCTCCGACGCGCACATCTCTTATGACGTGGCGCGTCTGGAGCGCGTGCGTGCCCTGCTGGAGCGCGTGGACTTCCCGCAGCACCTAGTGGCCACACGCAGCGCAGAGGCTTTCTTGGAGGTATACGAGAACTTCAGCTGAACGTGAACGGGGGACGGGTTATCGTTCACTTGCGGTGGCTGACACGTTCGATATGGTACTGGGCGTCACGCCCTGCCCCTGAAGAAGAGTCAGATTCGCCCGAGCGCGTCGCTAGGCGTGACGGTTACGCGTCCCACAAGGTCGTTCTCGCTCACGACGCAGTCGCCAGTGGCCACCCAAAAGGGAACGTCATGTCCAACACTCACCTCGTCCCATGCAAAGAAGCGGTGCAGCTGCTTGGCGCCTCTACCCCAGGTACCGGCCTTGACCATGAGGTAGGAGGGCTTTTGTCCGTCACGTATACCGTAGGGACTCATGCCAAAGAGCGGCTCTGGTCCACCCAAAGCCGGGTTGACCAAAAAGAACTTTATAAAAAAAGGCGCGCTCCTCGCCGGTGATCGCGTGGTGCGCAGTAAAGGAATGCCACCACCAGTCGTAGCCCTGCTGAGCAAGCCCGCCCACCAGCATAAAGCGGTCACGTGAAAGATCGTGGGTGTCAGACGCCATAAGAGCTCCTTGGTCGTGCTAGTGGATGTCGGCACCAAAGGGAAAGAGCGAAAGCTTTGCCAGCTTAAAAAGCTGCAAGCCCCAGGGGATGCCGATGATGGTCACGCACCACCCACAGCCAAGCACAAAGTACGAGAGGGCCATGGGGGCACCCGCAAAGATGAACCACACGATGTTGGCCAAAAACGAGGGCGCGCCGCCGCCGTAGGTCACCGTAAGCCCAAAGGGGGCAAGCGTGAGCTTGGCCATCTTGAAGCACTGCCTGCCTAAGGGGATGCCGATGATGGTGAGATGGAGCAGGATGCCCGACAGGCACCAGCCCAACGAGGTGAGCAAGCCGCCAAAGATGATCCAGAATATGTTGAGAAGCACAGACATGGACACAGACCCTTTCGTTGTCATCGGTGACTTTGCTACTGTAGCACGTATAGTTATATGCGCCAGGCTGTCCGAAAACTAACCAATGGGGGGTAGCCC
>JAFWLX010000176.1 GCA_017510875.1 Atopobiaceae bacterium
AGCTTGGTGGTCACCTCGTGTCCGGTCTCGATGAGCCAGTTGGCGCACTGGTACACTCCCTCGCCATAGCAGCCCACGGGATCCTGGTCGCCCGCAATCAGCAGGATGGGCAGGCTCGTAGGCACCTTCTTGGCCCACTCGACCCCCTGGATAAAGGTCATCATGTCAATGAAGTCGCGCAGGCTGATGTTGTGCGTGGGGTGCGTGAACGCGTCAAAGGGATCCTCGGCATGGTCCTTCTGAACCCACGGGTCGTGGCAGATCCACTCGTTGCCCAGCTGGACGCCCTCGTCGCAGCGGGCAAACATCCAACCAAGCAGGTCGGCAACAAATGAAGGATCAGACTCGTGGGCGGCACCTGCCTTCACGGCAGCATCCACCTTCTCGCGCACGGCAGGAGCATTGTCAAACACGCCGGTGGTGCCGCAGTAGATGACGCCATCAAGCTCGTCGCCGTACTTGGCACTAAAGTCACGGGCAATCATCGAGCCCATGGAGTGCCCAAACATGAAGTACGGAAGGTCGGGATACTTCTTGGTCACGCAATCCTTAAAGAGCTTCTCGTCCTCCATCATGGTGTGCGGACCGGCGTCGCCCCAATCGCCCCAGGTGTCGTTGGCAATGGCGGTGGCACCATGCCCCACGTGGTCGTCGGCCGCCACAATGTAGCCCGCATCCATAAGGGCAACAATCATGTGAAAATAGCGGCGAGAGTGCTCGCCAAACCCGTGGACAAGCTGCACGATGCCTGCCGGTTTGCATGCGGGAACATAAATCCAACCCGTTACCTGGTCGCGTCCATTTGACGAGGGGAAGGTAATCTCGTGAAGCATAAGAGGCTCCTTTCGCAAATCTTGGTACGTTGACATTAGTATCAACCTGCAAGGTTGCTAGCACAGCGATTCTTCCGTCCGCGGGAAGCTTCCTTCGCCGAAAGCGATGCGCCCACATCGTCCGAAACCCGTATAGTTGACGCAGGCAATATGCGAGCAGGGAGACAACATGCCCAAGATCGTCATCACAGGTGGACCGTGTGCAGGCAAGACCACGCTCATTGGCATACTGGTACCCGAGCTGGTCCAGCGCGGATGCAGGGTTCATGTGCTTGACGAGTGTGCCACCGAGGTGCTGGCACAGGGTCTCAACCCTACCACCTGCGGCAGCGTACTAGCCTTTCAGCGCCATGTCTTTGATCGTCAGCTTGAGAAGGAGGCGGCGTTGGCAGACCTACCCGACAACGTAATTGTCCTCCTCGATCGCGGACTCATGGACAATGCCGGCTACCTGCCCGACGACGAGCTGGACATGCTGCTTGCCGAGCGCAACATGACACGCGCCGACGCTTATGCACGCTACGACGCGGTAATTCATCTGGTGACGGCAGCGATTGGAGCCGAGACGTACTTCTCGCATGCCACCAACGAGCATCGCCTTGAGGGCGTAGAGGAAGCTGTTCGGGTTGACCGGGCACTTTTGCGCGGATGGTCAGGCCATCCCAACCTGCGTGTCATTGACAACGAGGGCAGCTTTGAAGACAAGCTAGGCCGAGCCGTGGAGGCCGTACTTGCTGCGGCAGGTATCTCATAAGCCACGTTAACAGGACAGAAGGTAAGCACGACCGCTTCTCTTACCAGCAAAACTGCAGGATGGGGAGGAGAATCGCACGCTCAGTCGTGCGTAAAAGCTGACCTCGTACATGCGCCAAAACCCTCTGAACCCGTTAATTGCCTGCGAGTTAACCATCATATAACGTAAACACACGGCTTTACCACCAAATTAGCTGCTGGCTGTGTCAGACTTTGAAGACCTTTAGACGTCATCGCAAGGGGGAAACCTATTATGACCAAGATCGTTCATTACGAGGGGTTCCAGGACTTCCTGACCCATATGGCCGCAGAGCGCCCCGATTCGATTGCCCTGCTCCATGGAGCCAACAACAAATACAATCGTGTGACCTGGGCTGACTTTGTTGCAGACATCAATGCTCGCGCCAAGGAGCTGCGCGCGTCGGGCAAGACCTGCATTGCCATCCTTGCAGACGGAAGCTATGCCTGCGTAGTTGAGATCTTTGCCGCAAACATTGCAGGTCTGCAGATTGCCATGCTCGACACCGCCGTACCCGACAAGATGCTCTCGCAGCTTCTGCCCTACGTTGACGCCGACATGCTGTGGTGCCCCAACGAGCAGCGCGCCGAGCAGCTGAGCAACTATCTCATTAGTCGCGCCTCCGACGGTGCTGGCAAGATCCTCTTCTTCACCAGTGGCACCACCTCGCGCGCAAAGGCCGTCACCCTCACCGACTCCAGCCTTATGGCAAGCGCTTTTGGCGGCAGCGGCACCTTCCCACTTGAGTCTGGCGACGTCCTGCTGTGCGTGTTGCCACTTGCCCACGTGTTTGGCTTCGTCTGCTGCCTTTTGTGGCCGTGGCTGTGCGGCGCCACCGTGGCACTGGGCCGCGGCGGACGTCACGTGTTTGACGACTGGAACTACTTCCATCCCACGGCAACCAGCGTGGTGCCCATCCTGCTTGAGCACCTGCTGCGTCGTAACATCATCAACCCTGAGCTTCAGGCCATTCTGGTAGGCGCGGGCGACGCGCCGCAGGAGCGCCTGGACGAGGTCAAGGAGCGGGGCATTCGCCTGGCCTTTGGCTACGGTCTCACCGAGACCAGCTCGGGTGTAGCCATCAGCGCCGAGGGCGAGGACGACCCGCACGCACTTGAGGTGTGCCCCGGCAGCACCATCACGATTGCCGATGACGGCGAGGTGCTTATCCAGACTCCTGGTGCCATGATGCAGGGCTACTACAAGATGCCTGCTGATACGGCAGAGGTGCTGGTAGATGGCGTTCTGCATACCGGCGACCTGGGCAGCTTTGACGAGAACGGTCGCCTGCACCTGCAGGGTCGCAAGAAGGAGACCCTGGTGCTGCCTGGCGGCACCAAGATCTTCCTGCCCGAGTACGAGCGCGAGATTGCCGAGCAGCTGGGCACGAGCGAGATTGCCGTGGTGCTGCGCCGCGGCATGCCCGTACTGGTGCTTGACGATCTGGCCGACGACACGCGCGATGCCGTGATGACCAAGCTCAAGGACGTTATGGACGGCTGGCAGAACGACCAGCGCCTGGCCGACGTAATTGAGCTGGGCCACGAGCTGCCGCGCACGGCCACCGGCAAGGTGCAGCGTTGGCTGCTTGAGGCCGAGATTGGTCAGCGCTTCAAGAGCCTGCGCAACTTTGGCAAGAAGGACGAGGCTAAGACAGAAGCGCCCGCTGCCGAGGCCGAGGATGCTCCCGAAGCCGCAGCTGAGGCCGCTCCTGCACCCGAGGCTGAGGCCGCACCGACGCCCGCAGTCGAGGCTGCACCGGTAGCCGCAGCAGAGCCTGAGTCCGAGCCAGCCGCAGACGATCCCGCTGCCGAGGTAGAAGAGTAGCCAAAGAGCAACCGTAAGAGTAACCAAAGAGCCTAACGCAGGAACCCCGGTCCAATGGATCGGGGCTCCTGCGTTAGGCTCTTTTAGACCGGATACAAGCAGAAGTTGGGTTATCAAAACGTATATCCGATGAGTCTTAGTGATCGCGTAGGCTAAGGGGCGGACCCAAAATCCACGCGTACGTCCTATGCGCCGCGTCCGGTTATCATGCGCCAGAGGCGACCCAACCCCAGCTTAATCACATCAAAGAACGACGGCGACTTCACCATGTTCTGGGCAGGCACGTACTTCTGGATTGCGCGCAAGGTCGCTTTGTTGTCGCGCGTTGAGAAGGCAAAGTTGCCACTTTCCTTGGTACATACCGCAAAGCGAGGAATGAAGCGCCCAAAGATTACCTCAGCTGCCACGCCTTCGACCTCGGTCCAAGGTATCTGTATGTAGTCCTCGGGATTGCGCTCGTTGTAGAACTCGATGGCATTGTTACCTACCATTATGTTCCCGTACACGCCCAAGCCGTGAAACGACGTGGCCTTGATTACAAAGTCAACCGTACTGTTCATAGACTGAGCCAAGAGGGCACCTCCTTGGGGTTGCCAAGACACAAGGGCGGCCGCATCCGCCTGGCTTCGTGGCGAATGCGGCCTAAGGACGCGCACGGTGGGAAGGGAGGGAATAGCCGTGCGCAGAGAAAGACGAGCCTACATGAACATAAGCAGGCGGCCGACAATACCCAGAGCAAAGAGCGCCAGGATGATGGTGATCGGCGAGACGCCCTTCTTCAGGAGCCTGCAGCACAGCAGCGTAAGCAGCAGTGCGGCAAGACCCGGAATGAGCTGGTCGAGGTTGGCCTGAAGGGTGGTGACCTTCTCCACGTTGAGGCCGTTGGGGCCAAGCGAGGAGTAGAGCTCGAGGGCCTGCTTGATGCCCTCAGAACCTGCAGGCAACGAACTCCAGTCGATGTAGGCGCCCTCGGCCTGCTGAATGGTCGAGACTACCGGGGTAAAGGTGATGGACACCCAGCGACGCACCAGCGCGCCGATGATGAACATACCCAGGATGGAAGCGCCCTCGGTGATCTTGCCCAGAAGGCCGCCGGAGAGGTCCTTGGCGATGGTGGTGCCCACGCTGTAGCCAAACTCCTGCGTGTACCACAGGAAGGCCAGACGGATGGCATTCCACAGCACGAAGAACAGCAGCGGGCCCACGATGGAACCGGTAAGGGCCATGGAAGCGCCCAGAGCACCAAGAATCGGGCGTACGGTGAACCAGAAGACGGGGTCGCCTACACCGGCGAGCGGGCCCATCATACCAACCTTGACGCCCTGAATGGCCTGATCCTCAACGGGAGCGCCATTGGCACGCTCCTCCTCGAGAGCCAGCGTGACGCCAATAATAGGAGCGGACACGTACGGGTGGGTGTTGTAGAACTCAAGGTGACGCTTAAGAGCAGCAGACTGCTCTTCCTTGGTCTTGTAGAGGGCCTTGATGGCCGGAATCATGGCGTAGCACCAGCCGCCGTTCTGCATACGCTCGTAGTTCCACGAGCCCTGAAGGAACTGATGGCGCCAGCAGACCTTACGACGCACACCAAGGCTAAGCTTGACCTCATTCTCTGCCATTGATGTCACTCTCCCTTCATCCTAGTAGTCGTTGATAATGTCGCCGAGCGGGTCGCCCGAGCCGCCACCAGAGCCGCCGCCCTGCTTGGCCAGGTCCTTGAGGCCAAGGTAGATGAGGGCGATCGAGACGCCCAGGGCGCCAAGAGCGATGAGGGTGAGCTCGCTAAGGGAGGCAAGCACGAAGCCCAGCGCGAAGAACGGCCAAACCTCGGGGGTAGCCATCATGTTGATAACCATGGCGTAACCAACGGCAGCAACCATGCCGCCGCCAACGGCCATGCCGCCGGACAGCCAAGCAGGCATGGCGTTGAGCATTGCCGTAACGGCCTCGGCCGGAATCATGCACAGCATGGCAGCCGGGATGGCAATACGGATGCCCTGCAGGCCAATGGCCAGCAGCTGCCACATCTCGACGCCGCGGAAGTTGGCGTCCTCGGCAGCCGCGTCCATGAAGTGAACCATGGGGATGGCGATGGTACGGCAAAGCATGGTGAGGAACAGGCCGGCGACCGACAGAGGCACGGCCAGTGCGATGGAGGTGGCAATAGCGGTCTGGGTGTCAGCGCTGCCCAGGCCCTTGACCATGATGATGGCCGAAGCCACGGCGGCGAGTGCCGCATCGGGAGCAACGGCTGCACCAACGTTTGCCCAACCAAGGGCGATCATCTGAAGTGAGCCACCAAGGATGATGCCCTCGGTGGGATGGCCGGTTACCAGGCCAATGAGTGTACAAGCCACAAGTGGCTGATGGAACTGGAACTCGTCGAGAATGCCTTCCATACCTGCAAAGAAGGCAACCACAACGACCAGCAGGATCGAAATGGGATTCATACGCTATCCTCCTTTGAGTTTCTACAGGGTTGCAAGCTCGGCCTTGGCCTTCTTGATAACGGCATCAAACGGCTCGGGCGAGTCAGCCGGCACCTTACGCACGTCAAACTTAACGCCCATGCCCGCGATCTTCTCGAGGCAAGCGACGTCATCGGCATCCATGGCCACGGCGTTGGTCACTACGACCTTGCCGAGCGAGTGGGCCATCGAGCCAAGGTTGACTTCCTTGATGACCACGCCGCCCTCAAGGGCACGCAGCAGGTCTTGCGGGGTCTCAAAGAGCAGCATGGCGCGGGTGTCACCAAAGCGAGGATCTTTGTAAATCTCGATCATCTTCCAGATGGGCACCACGTGAGCCTTGACTCCAGGAGGAGCAGCCTGCTCGATCATGGACTTGCGCAGATCGTCGGCAGCAACGGCATCGGAGCACACAATGATGCGGTCGGGGTTGACCATCTTGGTCACCGTGGTTGCCACCTGTCCGTGCAGGAGGCGCGTGTCGATACGCGCAAAGGCGATATCGATTACGCCGTTGCCCAGAACCGTTCCGGGCGGGATGGCGCCCATGGGCACGGCCGCAGGAGCCGCTGCTGCAGGCACCTCATCGGCAATGTCACAAGACTCGGGCTTGATGCGCACGCCAGCCTTTGACTCGGGCTTGATAGCCTGGGCCACCTCTTTGGCAGTATCCATGCCCATACGGTCACCATATGCCTCGATGACCATGGGTAGGTTCATGCCGGTAACGCAAACCCAGTCCTCACCTCCGTGCTCTTCGATGAGCTTGCTGATCTGGTTGAAGGGCGTACCTCCCCACAGATCGGCCAGGAACAGAATCTGCTCCTTCTGGCTGAGCGTGTCGATGGCTGCCAGCAACTTCTCGCGGAAGTCATCAGGCCCCATTTCGGGGGTCAGAACAACTGCCGCAACATCCTCTTGGGGACCAAAGATCATCTGTCCAGATTCCTGGATTCCTTTGGCAAGCCCGCCGTGACTGGCTAGGATGATACCTACCATCTACCTACCTCCTTCTCCTGCAATCGCTTTCCATTACGGATGAAGATGGAGCCCAGCTTACAGCCGAGGCTCACAATTTCTTCACAAGGAGAATTATATGCTCGCCTTAATAGCATTTGCAATACCCAATTCGCACATAGCGGTACATTTATCTGTAATTGTTGCTGGTTATGGGCCTAAAAGGGCGGACATAGCGGCGGCCCGTGTCTGAGCAAAGACCGAATGCGCCCTTTTGACCTACCGCATGAGAAGCACTTAGAAAACCCTACGTCAGCCCAAGACTGCCCAGCCAGCCCCAGCGGGGCTCGGACATAAGGCCGTAGGCGCTCAGCCACAGCTCGAGCGGCACCTTTCGCACTTGGTCATCCACCGCATCCATCACCGTGCTGTTTCCCACATACAGTCCCACGTGCCCGTGCGCCACACCCTGTGCGGTATAGGGATGGGCTGGAACGGCCACAATCATGCCCACAAGCAGCTCGCTCGTATCGGTGTAGTGACAATAGCCGTTGTAAAGCTCGCGCGCGTCACCAAGCACCACACCCAGCCCCAGGCGCGAGAAGACCTGCTCGACCCATGCGGCACAAAGGCCCGCCCCGGGCGATGGCGTTCCGTGGGCACAGGCCACCAGACGCTTCTGCAAGGCGGTGGCATCCATAAGGCGTTGGGGCTCATGGTCAGAACGCACATGGCGCAAGACCGGCTGCCCCCAGCGCGAGAGGCCATCGCTCACCAGGCGTCGCTCCTGCAGCGCTGCCAGAAGGCGGTCTGTATTATCAGGCGTCTTGTTCAATACGGTGCCAGCACTTTCTCTTCGATGGCACCGCATTCTACCGCAGGGAGGCCGCAAGCTGCTAAGATGAGACGACACCTGCAGCAAAGGAGGGGCCATGCCAGGACCTGGTGGATTTCGTGGTAGGCAGATGGCGTTGACCGAGGAAGAGAAGGCCAGTGCCCCCAAGGTGACACCGCAGCTCATAGGACGCATTCTTGGCTACCTCAAGCCATATTGGCTGCAGTTTGCGCTGGTCTTCGCAGCCATCCTCATATCATCGGTAGTGGGACTGCTGCCTTCCATCATCACCGGACGCATCGTAGACCAGGCGCTGGTGGGAGATGACCTTGCCCTGCTCATTCGCCTTCTGCTCATGGCGCTTGCCGCCATGACGGCCAGCCAGCTGGTGAGCATGCTTGAGACCTACATCAACTCGTGGATCTCGCAACGCATTGTTTTTGACATGAAGAACGAAATGTACAACCACTTGCAGCACGTGCCGCACGCCTTCTTTACCACTGAAAAACAGGGCGATATCGTCACGCGCATGGACAGCGACATCAGTGGCGTAAGCTCGGTCATCTCGGGCACGCTCACCAACATCGTGAGCAACGTAGCCGTGGTGATAACCACTCTGGTAGCGCTCTTCTCCATGAGCTCCAAGCTGGCTGTGGTGGGCATCCTGGTACTGCCGTTGCTCATCTTGCCCACACGTCAGGCCGGCACGGTCATGATGGGGCTTGTACAAGAGTCCCAGGCAAAAAACGACGAGATGAACCAGCTTATCAACGAGACGCTCTCGGTATCAGGCTCGCTGCTCACCAAGATGTTCACGCGCGAAGATGCCGAGTACAAGCGCTTTGTGAGCGTAAACGAGGAAGTCACCGACATCTCGCTGAAGCTCGCACGCTCGGGCATGTGGTTTAGGATGGCCATGGGCATGTTCACGCAGATAGGGCCTTTGCTCATCTACTTTGCCGGCGGGTATCTTATCATCCGCAAGCTTGATCCCACGCTCACTGTTGGCGCCATCACTGCCAACGTGGCACTGATCAACCGCCTGTACCGGCCAGTGGAAAGCCTGCTTAACCTGCAGGTAAGCTTCACGCGCTCGCTGGCACTGTTTGCACGTATCTTCGACTACCTTGACCGGGAGCCTTCTATTGTCTCGCCCAAGGACGGTAAGCGTCCAGACCTCACCGAGGCCACCATTGTGTACGACCACGTGGCCTTTGGCTATGGCGACTCTCGTAACCCCGAGGACCTGGTGCTCACCGATGTGAGTTTTACCGTTCCGGGCGGCAAGATGTATGCCATTGTGGGTCCCAGTGGCTCGGGCAAGTCCACCGTGGTCAATCTCATCCCACGCCTATACGACGTAACCGACGGCGCCGTGCGCGTAGCCGATGTGGACGTGCGCAACTTTGACCTTACCTACCTGCGTGAATGCATTGGCATGGTCACACAGGAAGCCTATCTTTTTAATGGTTCCATTCTCGAGAACCTGCGCTATGCTAAGCCCGATGCCGATATGGAAGAAATTGAGGCTGCCTGCCGCATTGCCAACATCCATGAATTCATTGTGAGCCAGTCCGAGGGATACGACACCCAGGTAGGCAACCGCGGCCTCAAGCTTTCGGGCGGCGAAAAGCAACGCCTGTCGCTAGCCCGCGTGGTGCTCAAGGACCCCAAGATCCTCATTCTGGACGAGGCCACCAGTGCGCTTGACTCCATCTCTGAGAACTCGATCCAAGAGGCGCTTGAGCAGCTTATGGTGGGACGCACCAGCATAGTGATTGCGCACAGGCTTTCTACCATCCTTAAGGCCGACAAGATCTTGGTGGTTAAGGGCGGCATAATTGCAGAGCAGGGCACCCACAACGAGCTGCTGGAGCTTGACGGCGTATACCGCGAGCTGTACGAGACGCAATTTAGACAGGTCATCGACCACGAACAGGCAAACAACGAGGACGAGCTTGATGTGACACGGCTCTCGTCCGGCTTTGAGGTCCGCATAATTGAGAACGAGGACATTCCCAGCGTGTTTGCGTTAGCGCGGTCCAATCGCGTGTACTATCGCTACCTTGGCGAACGGCCAAGCAAGTCGGACCTCACGGCCATGATTACCAAGCTCATCGAGGAGGGCGAACCCACAGGCAAGTACTTTGTGGGGTTCTACGATAGTCTTGGATACCTTGTGGCAGTGATGCACCTTGTGTGCGGTTGGCCCGATGAGCATTCGGCCTACATCGGATGGTTTATGGTGGCCGCCGACATGCAGCGACACGGAGTGGGCTCGCAGATCTTTGCGGACGTGCGTGGCGAGCTAGCAGCCATGGGATACAACCGGGTGGTGCTGTCGGTTCCCGAGAAGAGCCAAGAGCTTGTGGCCTTCTGGGAGGCACAGGGCTTTGCCCTCACCGGAGAGCGCGACGACAGCGGCCGTCAACCCACCGTAACGCTGGCGCGCAGCATCTGATAGCAAGCACCTTTCATTCCAAGGACGGCAAAGAAACGCATGAACATCCAGATCTTTGGCACCAAGAAGAGCAGCGACACGCGCAAGGCCGAGCGCTGGTTTAAAGAGCGTCGCATCAAGTTTCAGTACGTCAACCTGGCCGAGAAGGAAATCTCTAAAGGTGAGCTGCGCTCGGTTGCCCAGGCGTGCGGAGGCCTGCAGGCGCTTATCGATGACAAGGCCAAGGACAGCTACGCCGTAGCACTGCTACAGC
>JAFWLX010000177.1 GCA_017510875.1 Atopobiaceae bacterium
CGCGTCGTAAGGGCGGAGCGTGAGCCGAAGGGGAGTCCCAAAGGTCACGTCCCGGACGGGTGCGGGCTGGGCTCTCGGCGCAGGCGGGGCGCGGCCCCTGACATGGCATCAGAAGGGCAGTCTGGAGTCGACCATCAGGCGCATGCCGTTGAGTACCACGAGCAGCGCCACGCCCGTATCGGCAAACACCGCAGCACCCATGCCAGCAACGCCAGCGATGACCAGCACAAAGACGAGCAGCTTGACACCAAGGGCAAAGACGATGTTCTCGCGCACCACGCGCATGGTCTTGTTGGCCAGCCAGAAGAACTGGGGCAACTTGCCCAGGTCATCAGAGAGCAAGGCCACGTCGGCCACCTCAAGGGCGGTATCAGAGGCCGCTGCACCCATGGTGATGCCCAGATCGGCAGAAGCCAGTGCGGGCGCATCGTTGATGCCGTCTCCCACCATAGCTACCGTCCTGGATGCGTTCTGCAGAGTGCGAATGTGCTCGGCCTTTTCGTTGGGCAAAAGCTCGAAGGCATAGCTGCTCACGCCCGCTTGGGCGGCTATGGAGGCAGCCGTCTGCTCGTTGTCGCCCGTAAGCATGATGGTCTCGGCAATGCCCAGGTCATGGAGCTCGTCTATGGCTGTGGCGGTTGTGGAACGCAGGGTGTCGGCCACACCAATGACGCCGGCCACCTGACCGCCACCACACACAACCAGCGCGGTGGCACCTTCCTCCCCCATCCTTCTGACCTCATTGATCACCGCATTGTCCACATGGGCATAACGCTGGGCAAAGGCCAGCTTTCCCACGACGTAGCGCACGCCCTGGACGCGGGCAATCATGCCGTGGGAGGCAATCTCTTCAATCTCGTCAGCGACGGCGGGATGAATGCCACGGGTTTGGGCCTCGTCCACCACCGATCGTGCAAGAGGATGCGTAGAGGCTGACTCGAGGGTGTAGGCAATCTGCAGCACGTCACGCTCGCTTGCTCCGTTGAATGGCGCCACGTGGACCACTCTTGGACGACCCGTGGTAAGCGTTCCCGTCTTGTCAAAGGCAATGCTGGTGACCCTGGTGGCTATGTCAAAGTAGGCACCGCCCTTTACCAGCGCACCGTTCTTTGCCGCACGCGTAAGCGCCGAGACAAAGGTCACCGGCGTCGAGATGACCAGCGCACATGGGCAGGCCACTACCAAAAGCGACAGGGCCCGGTACACCCAATCGTGCCACACGGTTGGCGAGAATCCCGAGATCAGGCTTATGAGCAGGGGTACCACAACGCCCACGATAAGCGCTCCCACAATCACAATGGGCGTATAGACCGCCGCAAAGCGATTGACAAAGCTCTCGTAGGGAGCCTTCTCTGCCTGTGCGCCCTGTACCAGCGAGATGATGCGGGCCAGTGTGGTCTCATCCTCGCAAGCCGTGACCTGCACGTCAACAGCAAGGCTCGTGTTGAGCGAACCGGCAAATACCTGTTGTCCCACACCCTTGTCCCGAGGGATGCTCTCCCCTGTGACGGGTGCCTCGTTAAACGACGATGTCCCCTTCACGATTACGCCATCGAGCGGTACACGCTCGCCGGGCAGGATGCGAATAACCTCCCCCTCCTCTATCTCTTTCACGTCGACATCGCTTGTGGTCCCACGCTCGTCAACGACATGGGCGTCGTCAGGCGTAAGCTTCATAAGCTCGCGGATCGAGCCTGCGGTCTTGCGCATAGACCAACCCTCAAGCCACTCGCCTACCTGATCGAGGAAGATGACGATGGCGGCGTCCCTAAAGACCTCCTGATCGCCCAGGAAGCCCAGGATAAGGCCTCCGATGACCGCAATGCCCATGAGCACGTTCATGTCTGCGGTGCCACGTCCCACAGCTGCCCAAGCCATGGGGGCTATAAAGGCAAGGCCGCTCAAGGCTGACACTACGTAGAGTGCCGTGGACGCATTTGTGTTGTGCAGCACAAACTCGGCGATAAGACCCAGGAGAAGCGCCACGCCCGAGATTCCCATAAGGATCTGCTCGCGGTGCTCTATGATCCAAGGACGGTTTGCATCAAACAGCTCGCTCTCCTCGGCCGAAAGCTCGAGGTCACTTCCGCACGAGCGCACGCAAGCCAGCACCTGACGCTTGCAGTCATTTATGGGTGTCTTCTTGTCCACCACAACCTCAAGGGTGCCCGTGGCATACACCAGTCGAGCGTCGGACACGCACGGCAGCATACGCACCGCATTCTGAACGCCTAGGGCACAGTTTGGGCAGTCAATGTCCACGACGTGATACGAGAAGGAAGGCTTGGCGCTCAGCTCGTGCTCGGGGATGTTCTCGCAGTCGTGGTCACAGCCGCAATGGCCATGCTCGTGGCTGTGATGATGCTCGTGGCCATGGTCATGGCCGTGGCCGTGGTCATGGCTGTGGCTGTGGTCATGGCCGTGTTCGTGGTCATGCTCGTGATCGTGGTCATGGCCGTGTTCGTGGTCATGCTCGTGGCCGTGATCGTGGTCATGGTTCTCGCCATGCTCCTGCGCATCCTCGCGCATGTGGGTGTGAAGTTCGTCGGACATTGGTTACTCCTCCTCTTGCAGCAGTGACTCGCCAGACACTGCCTCGGCTGCATGCTCGAGGCCAACCAGCATCAGCGTGGCCACGTGCTCGTCGGACAATGAGTAGATAACGCGCTGGCCATCGCGACGGGCATGTACCAAGCCACGGTCACGCAGGAGCCTAAGCTGGTGCGAGATAGCCGACTGCGTCACATGACATAGGTCTCGCAGCTCGGATACGCTCCGATGCTCCACGCAGAGCGCGGCCAGAATCTGAAAGCGAGTGTAGTCAGACAGGGCGTCAAAGATCTGTGTAGCCTCGTACACGATATCCTCGTTAGCAAGATAGGCCACAACTGTGGCATCTGCCGATATAACGGGCTCTTCTCTCACCATGCCTCCTCTCATTTGGCTCAGCAGTTTTTTCTAATATATGAGCATCTGCTCATATATTCAAGACCAAAACGGCAATCGATGGAAAACAACTGCTCAATACGCCGTCTTGGTGTCACTTGACGCCCGTCCCCAGACGGAGTTACAGGCCACGGAAGGGCCGGGACGGGTACCGTCGCGGCTCCTTCTGAGACTGTTTCGCCCGTCGGTGCGGCGGGAG
>JAFWLX010000178.1 GCA_017510875.1 Atopobiaceae bacterium
ACTTACGTACCAGAAACGCAGCACAAACGCACTACAACCGCACCACCGCCGCCCGCCCGAAAGGGCGGGCGGCACGCACTAGGGGAGGGCCAGATGTACCAGGGAAGCTTGGCGTACCAGCTCGATGGCAGCCAGAACGCATGGGAGGCCCCAGAGCGCAGCTCGTACACTCTTTTGCAGGGCGGCAACCGTGACGCCTTGGTGCGCCAGGATGCCACCTCGGCCCTCTCGGCATTTGTCAAGGTGGCCTTGACCCTTGCCGTGGTCTTTACCGTTCTAGGCTGCGTTCGCGTGGCGCTTACCGCCGAGACGGTCAATCTCCTTCGCGATATCAACGTGGCTGAGAGCACGGTAAAGCGTGCGCGCGAGACGCGCACCGAGCTGAGCGTGGAGCGATCGGCCCTCTCGAGCACCGACCGCATCCAGCGCATCGCAACCGAAAACTATGACATGGTCTACGCCACCGACGTTGACATCATCAGCGTTACCGAAGACGAGATGGCGGATGAGTTCGACGGCGAGTCAGAGGGCGATCTGGGCTTTATCGACGACATGCTCGACGCGTCTGACGCAGACTCCAAAGCATCTTTGGCATAGGGCTCCTTCGTGAGAGCCGATAACGACCATACCCGCGGTCGCCGCGGTGAGAGATCCGAGGCCTCTTACGAGGGGGGCTCGTATGCGTCACGTATATCAGACGACCGCCTGGGCAAGCTGTTTGCGGTCTTCTCGTTCCTGCTGCTGGTGGTGGCAGTCTTTTTGGTGCGTTACCAAGTGGTTGAGGCTGCCACGCTCAAAGAAAAGGCACAGGAGCGTCGCAGTGATGCAGTGGCGCTCACCGCAAAGCGGGGAACCATCTACGACCGCAACGGCAACGTGCTTGCCATGAGCGAGGAATGCAAGACCATCCAGTGCAACCCCAAAGAGATCAAAGAGCCCTACCTTACGGCCGAGGTGCTCGTTGAGCATCTGGGAGGCGAGTCGGCCGACTACATAGACGCCCTCACGGCAGATGGCACCTTTGCCTACGTCAAGCGCAAGGTTGACATCGAGGCTGCCGACGCTGTGCGCGATGAGCTTGCCGAGAAGGGGCTGCCCGGCATCTCGTTTATTCCCGACAGCCGTCGCGTGTACCCTTATGGGGCCGTGGGCGGTCAGGTGCTTGGCATTGTGGGCATTGACGGTGACGGCCTCTCGGGACTTGAGCTTTACTACAACGACATCCTGCGCGGCACCGATGGCAAGATGATTATCGAGACAGGCAACTACGGCACGCCCATTGCCGGCGAGTACGCAACCATCGAGGAGGCGGTGGACGGAACCGACATCGTAGTCTCGCTTGACATCAACGTTCAGCGCGTTGCCGAGGAAAACATCGTGGAGGGCGTAAAAGAGTACAAGGCCGACTCGGGATCGGTCATGGTGACCGACCCTACAACAGGTGAGATTCTGGCCGCCTGCTCAACTCCCTTGCTTGACGCCTCCGACCTCTCGGTGGTGGAGGAGGGTGCCACCAGCCTCAAGCTTGTGAGCGACTCCTACGAGCCTGGCTCAATCTTTAAGGTGCTTACCAGTGCCATTGGCATCGAGCAGGGCGTGGTCACGTCATCTTCCACCTTCTATGTGCCTGCCTACCTGCAGGTTGGTGACGACATGGTAAGCGATGACGACGACCGCGAGGAAGACATGTACATGTCGCTGCGCGAGATCCTGCGTCGCTCGTCCAATGCAGGCGCCGCCCTTGTGGCGCAGGAGGAGATTGGCGCCGACGCCTTTGCCGAGGGCATCGCCTCCTTTGGTATTGGACAGCTTACGGGCATTGACTATCCCGGAGAGGTTGAGGGCATCGTGCGTGCCCGCGAGGACTACGACGGCTCGAGCTTGGGATCCATGTCGTTCGGGCAGGGCCTTGCTATTCCGCTTGTGCAAATGGTGAAGGCCGTGGGCACGGTGGCAGACCACGGTGTTGCCCACACGCCGCACTTTTTGGTGAGCAAAGGCACCGAGACCGTCGAGTGGCCCGAGGGCGAGCGCGTGGTTTCAGAGAACACCTCACGCCAGGTGGTTGACATGATGCGTACGGTGGTCGAGGAAGGTACCGGTGAGAATGCGCAGGTACCCGGCTATGACGTGGCAGGCAAGACCGGTACGGGCGAGCTTGCCGACGCCACCAGGGGCGGATACGTCGAGGATAAGTTCACCTCGTCGCTCATTGGCTTTGCGCCTGCGGCAGAACCGTCGGTTCTTGTGTATGTTGGCCTTAATGGAACGCCGTACCTGGCTTATGCGTCTGCTGCGCCGGTGTTCTCGTCTATCATGAGTGAAGCGCTCACTGACAGAGGCGTTTTGCCGGCACTCTAGGCATCGCGTGGGAAGGGATGTTAGATGCTTGATATGACCATAGCCGATATGCTTGAGGCGACGGGTGCACAGCTTGTGTGTGGTGACGTCGCCTCGCATATCACGGGCGTTACCATAGACTCGCGCAACGCGGAAGCGGGCATCGTCTTTGTGTGCTTCGCTGGCGAGCGCGTCAACGGAAACCGCTTTGCCGGGCCCGCCCTAGAGGCGGGCGCTGCGGCAGTCGTGCTTACCGAGGAGCCCACTGACAAGCTGCTTGCCACCGCACAAAAGACGGGTGGGGCAGTTTTGCGTGCTGCTGACGATGATGCCACCGAGTTTTTGCTCAAGCTTGCTGCCGCGTGGCGCGCCCGCAACCCGCAGTGGATTGTGGTGGGCGTGACGGGATCGGTGGGAAAGACCACCACCAAGGACATGCTGGCGGCAGGGCTTGCCACCCGCTACGCCACGCATGCGACCAAGGGCAACTTCAACAACCTCTTGGGGCTGCCACTTACGCTGCTTGCCGCCTCGCCAGAAGACGAGGTTGTGGTTGCCGAGATGGGCATGAACCAAACGGGCGAGCTTGCGCGCCTGACGCAGGTGGCTCGCCCCACGGTGGCCCTTATCACCAACGTGGGCACCAGCCACATTGGGATGCTGGGCTCACGCGAGGCCATCGCTCGCGCAAAGGCCGAGATCCTAGAGGGCATGCAGCCAACAGACGCACGGGCCGACGGTGTGAGCTCTTGTCTGGTGCTTACTGACGACAACGACTTTGGAGCCTTCATCGAGGAGGGCTATTGCGTGCCGGCGGGCGTTGAGGTGCTGCGTGTGGGCTCCTCGGACGCCAGTGTGGTGCGTGCGGAGTCCATAGAGCTTGATGGAGAGGGAAAGCCTCGCTTTGTGGTGAGCTTTGATGACGGCTGGAGCCAGAAGGTGGCTCTTGACGTACCCGGCCGCCACGTGGTGAGCGACTTTCTTTTGGCCATGGCCATCGCAGACCGTGTGGGTGCCAACCGCAAGCAGGTGGCCGAGGCCATCGCTCATATGCCACGGACCCACATGCGCCTGGAGGTGCTGAGCGCCCCCGGAAAGCCGCGCATCATTGACGACTCGTACAACGCCAGCCCCAACTCGATGGCTGCCGCCCTTGACGTGCTCTGCTCCATGGAGTGTGCCGGCCGGCGCGTGGCGGTGCTTGGCGAGGTGGGCGAGCTGGGTGACGAGGCTCCTCGGCTGCATGGCTACATGGGTGCCTACGCCGCGGCAAAGCCGCTTGACCTGCTTGTTTTTGTGGGCGGTGAGAATGCGGGCCATATGGCCGAGGCGGCCCGTACCATGGGCTTCTCGGAGGACCGCCTTGAGGTGTTGCCCAGCGCCCAACGCGCACTTGAGGTGATTGGCCCCGTGCTTGCCGAGGGCGACCTTGTGCTTGCCAAGGGCTCTCGTTTTGTTGGCCTCGACGTCTTTGCCAAGGGGGTGCTTGCCTGATGTTTGGCAATCCTCGCTACCCAACCTACCAGGTGTTTCTTGCGGCGGCCATCGCGGCACTCATTACCATGGTGCTCATGCCGCTCTTCATCAAGCTCCTGCGCCATGAGGGTGTGGGCCAGCAGATTCGAGCCGACGGCCCGCAGCAGCACCTGGTAAAGCAGGGAACGCCCACAATGGGCGGTGTGGTCATGCTGGTGTCAATCGTGCTTACCTGCATGATTCAGGCAAAGTGGACCACCGACCTTAAGCTGGCGATGGCGGCCACACTGGCTACAGGCTCGTTGGGCCTGCTCGATGATATCGAGAGCGTGGCGCACAAGCGCTCGTTGGGCCTGACACCCGTGCAGAAGATGGTGGGCTTGGCGGCCATATCTATAGGCTTTTGCCTGTGCGCGGTCAACATGTGCGGGATATCGCCGGCCATCCGCTTTCCGGGTGGCTTCTTCATCGATTTGGGTGTGCTGACCACATCGCTTACCATTGGTGGCGCTTCCGTGGTGGTTCCTTGGCTCTATGTGCTCTTTGTCTTCCTTCTTATGGCGGGCCTTTCAAATGCGGTCAATCTTACTGACGGTCTCGATGGCCTGGCGGGCGGCTGCAGCTTTGGCGTAATGATGGCCATGTCGATGGTGGCCTTCCGCTACGACGCCATCAATCTCTCGATCTTTGCGGCAGCTATAGCCGGGGCGTGCGTGGGGTTCCTTTGGTTCAACGGACATCCTGCCACCATCTTTATGGGCGATACGGGCTCGCTCTCTTTGGGCGCCGCCTTTGCCGCACTTGCCGTGCTTACCAAGACCGAGGTCACCGCGCTGGTGATGGGCGGACTCTTTATCATAGAGGCGCTCTCGGTCATCATCCAGGTGGTGTTCTTCAAACTTACGCACAAGCGCGTGTTTCTCATGGCTCCCATTCATCATCACTTTGAGAAGCTGGGCTGGGACGAGAACAAGGTGGTCCTGCGCTTCTGGATCATTGCGGCCGCCTTTGCCGTGCTTGGCTTTGCCCTTTACTTCAAGCTTGGTTAGGGGGTTGCGATGACTGCAAGCGCCAATGCCAGCGCGACAGAGTGTCGTGCGCAACTGGGAGATGTCTGCGTTTTGGGCCTGGGCAAGACGGGTGAGGCCGTAGCCGGCTACTTGGCAGACCTGCTGGGCACACGCGTGAGCTCGGTCACACTCTATGGCGGACTCAAGTCGGCTCCAAACGATGCCACACGTGCCCTCGAGGCACGTGGCGTGCGTGTGGTGACGGGTACCGAGGACGTTGAGGGCCGCTTTGACATGGCGGTTGCCTCGCCGGGCATTCCCGAGCATTGCGCCTTTGCCGAGGCAGCACGTGCGTGTTCGGCCGAGTTCATTGGCGAGCCCGAGCTGGCTTGGCGTGAGAGCCACCAGCATTGGTTGGCCATCACGGGCACCAACGGAAAGACCACTACCACTACGCTTACCACCGAGCTCTTGCGTTCCGCTGGCCTTGATGCGCTGGCGGTGGGCAATATCGGCCGCATGGCCATAGGGGAGGTTGCAGATCGCGCGCAAGACCTTTGGTTTGTGGCAGAGCTCTCCAGCTTTCAGCTGGCCGAGTCGGTGCACCTGCACCCCGCAGCCGCGGCTCTGCTCAACGTGACGCCCGACCATCTCTCGTGGCATGGCAGCCTTGAGAACTACGCCATGGCCAAGGAGCAAGTCTTTGCCAACATGGACGCTGCGGACCTTGCCGTGGTCTCGGACGAGGACGAGTGGTGCCGCGCCACCATAGAGCGCCTTGAGGCGCGCGGGCTGCGCGTGGCTCACCTGCATGTGGACGGCGACCCAAAGACCCCCTGCGCCGCGTTCAGGCGCGAAGGCATGCTTGTGGTGCGCATAGATGGCAAGGAGTACGAGCTGGTAAAGGCAGAGGATCTGGCCATTCGTGGCGACCATAACGTGCAGAATGCGCTTGCGGCCGCAGCGTTGGCGCTTCATGCGGGCGCCTCGCTTGATGGCGTACGCGCGGGGCTTGTTGCCTTCCAGCCGCTTGAGCATCGCGTGGAGCCCTGTGGCGAGCTTGCCGGCGTGCAATTTGTAAATGACTCCAAGGCCACCAATACCGATGCGGTCGAGAAGGCCTTGGGCGCCTTTGAGCCGGGTTCGGTGGTACTGCTCATGGGCGGCACCGATAAGGGCACCGACCTTACGACGGTGGCAGACGCTGCCTCACGGGTGGCACGTGTGGTGGTCTGCTACGGCCAGGCAGGGGAGCGCATCGCGCAGGCTGTCGAGCAAGCGCAGGGACCTGCCCAGGTTATACGCGCCTCTCATATGGCCGACGCATTTGATGTGGCCTGCGATGCTGCCAAACCGGGCAACACAGTGCTCCTCTCGCCGGCATGCGCCTCGTTTGACGAGTTCTCAGACTTTGAGGAGCGCGGACGCGTGTTCAAGCGCCTTGCCGCCACGCGCATTGCCAAGGAAGGTGATCAGTAGTGAGACAGGAGGGACGCTCGTATCAGACCTCGGGCGGCTGGGAGAGCATAGCCTTCATACTGCTGTGCGCAGCCCTTTTGGTCTTTGGCTTGCTCATGATCTACTCGGCCTCGTCCATTGTGGCGCTGACTGCGGGCGAGAGCCCCGCGGCATATGTGGTGACGCAGCTTAAGAACACGGCCCTTGGCCTTGTGCTTGCCCTGATCGTTGCCTTCAACGACTACCACACCTGGTCCGAGCGTCTGCTTGCGCCCATCTGGGTGGTCACGGTCATCATGCTGGGACTGGTGCTTACCAACCTGGCAGGCGCTGACGCCTACGGTGCCACACGTTGGTTCTCGCTGGGTCCCATTCACCTGCAGCCTTCCGAGTTTGCCAAGGCAACGTTGCTCATGTGCGCGGCGTTCTTTATCCAGCAGCTGTTTGAGGGGCAGGAGGACCTGCAGCCGGTGCTGGTGCGCGCCGGCATAGTGATGGGCATTCCGCTCTTGCTGATCCTGCTCGAGCCCGATAAGGGAACGGTGCTCATTGTGTGCGTCACCACGGCAATCATGCTGTTTGTGGCGGGCATGCCCATGAAGGTGGTACTTGCCGTTGCGGCGGGCGCCCTGCTCATCATTGCCGTGCTGGCAATGAAGGACGAGTACTCGCGTCGCCGCATCATGATCATGGCCAATCCCTGGCTCGACGAGTATGGCGATGGCTACCAGCTTATACAGGGGCGCTATGCCTTTGGCTCGGGAGGCCTGTTTGGTGTGGGCATTGGCAACAGCCGTCAGAAGTACTCGTATCTGCCCATGGCGCACAACGACTTCATCTTTGCCGTCATTGGCGAGGAGCTTGGGCTGGTGGGGACGATGCTCGTGCTCGTTGCCTTCCTCGCCCTGCTATATCTGGGATTCAGGATTGCTCGCTCGGCACCCGACCTGGCAGGTTGCCTTATTGCCTCAGGCGGTGTCTCGATGCTGGTTGTGCAGCTTTTGGTCAACGTGTGCGGCGTGCTTGGCATCATTCCGTTGTCAGGCAAGCCCATTCCGTTTCTCTCGTACGGTGGCTCGTCCATCATGACAACGCTCGTTCTTGCTGCGCTGGTGGTGTCGGTGGCCCGCACATCCAAGGCCAGCGCGCCAGCCACGGCAGGCGCCCGCCCGTCCTTTAGGGTCTACGAGGGCGGCCAGAGCGGGTTTAGGGTCATCGAGGGAGGCGGTTCCACCACGCCCGAGAGCCTGCGTGCATCGCGCGACTTTGCCGCTACCCATACGCGTGGCAGGGTGAGCGTGGGGTCAAACGGCATGCGTCGCATAGACCTTGGACCAAGTGCCGGTGAGAGGCTGAGGAGATAGAAAGGCTCCCTTTGCCATACGTCCCAGCGGGCGGGATACCTTACCAGAAGGAGGTGGCGTCATGGGAAAGACGCTTTCAGTTGCGATTGCCGCAGGTGGAACAGCAGGACATATCAACCCTGCTCTGGCCCTTGCCGAGGAGCTTGCCGCGCGTGGACACAAGGTGAGCTTCTTTGGCCAGGCAAAGCGCCTTGAGGGCACGTTGGTGCCGCAGGCTGGCTTTGACCTTACCTCACTGGACGTTACGGGCTTTGACCGATCGCGTCCCTGGACGCTCTTCACGTCCCTTTGGCGCATCCATCAGGCCGAGCGCGAGCTTGACCGTCACTTTGCGCAGGTAGGCGTCCCAGATGTGGCCGTGGGCTTTGGAGCCTACATCGAGCTGCCCCTTATGAGATGGTGCGCGCGTCATGGCATTCCGGTAGTGCTGCATGAGCAGAACTCGGTACCTGGCTTGGCAAACAAGACGTCCGCCAAGAAGGCGGCAAAGGTGTGCGTGGCACTGCCTGTGGCCACCGATGCCTTCAAGGATCGCGTGGGTGCCCATACGCAGATTGTGGTTACCGGAAACCCGGTAAGGCGCAGTGTGGTCGAGGCCAGCAGGGAAGCGGGACGTACCGCCTTTGGCGTGGGGCCCGACGAGGTCATGCTCCTGGTGTTTGGTGGCAGCCTTGGCGCCCGTCACCTCAACGAGGGCGTGTGTGCCCTTAAGCAGGAGTTGCTGGGCCGAGAGGGCCTGCACATAGTCCACTCCACCGGCAAGGACCTCTATGACGAGGTGTGTGCCCAGCTTGCCCTTACGGACGAGGAGTCTGCACGCTGGCAGGTCATGCCCTACATCAACAACATGGGTGAGGCGCTTGCCGCCGCAGACCTGGTGCTCTCACGTGCGGGCGCCTCGTCAATTGCCGAGATTGCCGCCTTGGCCGTACCAAGCATCTTGGTCCCGTACCCCTTTGCCACAGCTGACCACCAGACCACCAACGCCCGCTATCTGGTTGACGCAGGTGCCGCCGTGCTGGTTGCCGACGATGACATTGATACGCCCACATTCTCTCGCGAGCTGCTCTTGCTGATAGACGAGCCCGAGCGGCGCGATGCCATGCGGGCACGCGCCAAGGGCCTTGCGCAGGACCAGGCAGCGGCCGTGCTTGCCGACCAAGTGGAGCAGTGCTGC
>JAFWLX010000018.1 GCA_017510875.1 Atopobiaceae bacterium
AGGCGGTTGCCAGAGTAGTCACGCACAAAACCGCAGGTCGTTCGAAGCTGATGTTTGGCAGGTGCCTTTACTTACAGTGCATATCGGCAACATCGTCCATCAGGCACCTGAGATCCAGCCGTCCCGCATGTCAACGGAAACGTCCCCCTGTCACACAGGCCGGACTTACTCACAACCTTGTCCATTGTGAGTAAATCGGCGGAACGCAACTGGGCATTTATCCCAGATCTGCTCACAACATACCTTATTGTGAGTAGATTCTCGCAAGGATCCCTCCCCTCCGTCGCACGTAAGTCATATCACCACGGTGATATTTCTTGTTATAGTATCACTCTAGTGATACAATCTAGTCGGCTGGAAGGACAAACGATGGACAAGCTCATTACCATTTACCACGGCTCAAGGCAGATTGTCGAAGCGCCTACCTTTGGCCTGGGAAGAAAGAACAATGACTTTGGCCTGGGCTTCTACTGCACCGAGAGTAACGATCTTGCGAAGGAATGGGCCGTCTCCTCCCTGAGCGACGGCTTTTCGAACCGCTATACGTTGGACACGGAGCATCTGAACACGCTGAGGCTGAACAGCCCGGACTATACCATTCTCAATTGGATCGCTGTCCTTGTGAATCATCGCCTTTTCAGCATCAAGACCCCAATCGCAAGGAGAGCAAAGCGATACCTGACTGAACGCTTCGGAATCAATGTGAACGCATATGACCTGATTACAGGCTATAGGGCCGACGATTCCTACTTCGACTTTGCCGAAGCCTTCCTGAACAACGCAATCACGGTGGAACAGCTGTCCTCTGCCATGCGCCTTGGAAAGCTGGGGGAACAGATTGTGCTCAAGTCACCGTTTGCCTTCTCGAAGATTACGTACGAGGGGTTCGAGGTTGCCGAGAAGGATCGATTCTACGTCCTGCGCAAAGCCAGGAACGACGAAGCCAACCAGGCATACCTGGATATACAAGAGGAGGAAGGCGACGGCCTGTTTATCCAAGACATCCTGAGAGGAGGCATCACCAATGACGATCCGCGCATACCAAGAAACGTATCTGAATAAAGCGCAGTCCGCACTGGGCGACGCCTTCGATTACGCCATCAATACCTGTGGCATCCCTGGCGAAGACTTCATAAAGCTCTTCACGGTAAGCTCGGTTAGCAAGCGGATTGAAAATGGCGAACCAGCCCTCCTTGCCGGAAAGAGCGGAATCGAGATTGCGGTAGATGTTGTGCTTGAGACGTCTGGCAAACAATTGGACCAGCAGCCACGGGAGCGCTTTGGAAGGTCGCGGGAGTATTGGATTGGCTGGGCAATCTGCTATTACCAATGGTTCTCCGCGAGAAGCTTCGGCGACATCTTTGAGGCTCTCCCCTACGACGATTTGCAGAACATGTACTACACGCTTCATGAAGCCGACATCTTGAAGTTCGTCAGCATCGCAGACGAGCGGATCAGGGCGCACTTCAAGGATACGAACCTGAAGCGCGTCCGCACCTCCTACGGCTGCACGCAGGCTGAGCTTGCAAGACGCTCTGGCGTATCCCTTCGCTCCATCCAAATGTATGAGCAGAGGAACAAGGACATCAACAAGGCAAGCGCCGAAGCACTTTACCGCATTTCAAGAGTCCTTGGCTGCACTATTGAGGAGCTTCTTGAGAAGTGATCGTCCAGCACCACGCCCGAAAACCGTGCGCAAACTCGCTCTGGGCGGATGCGGAACTGTGCGCAATTCTCGCCCAGATTTGCGCACAGTTTCGTATCGGCCGAGAGCGGGTTTGCGCACAGTTTTTGATGTGGCCATCCTGCTACCCGCCGCAAACCTGGTGTCCAACCGCTATCGTAGACTGGCGAACGCAAGAGAGCGCACCCGACGAAAGGAAGGCCACATGAAGGCTCAGATCGAAGACGACGTGCTTAACGTCAGCCTTGAAGGTCGCATTGATGCAAACACCGTCAATGAGGTTGAGCGCATAATTATGTCAGAGCTTGACAAGGGCGGTGCGCAGCGCGTTGTGATCGATGCGGGCGAGCTCAGCTACATCTCGAGCGCCGGCCTGCGCATCATCATGAAGCTGCTCAAGCGGGTGGGCGACATCACGATCATCGACGCCTCGCCCGAGGTATACGACATCTTTGAGATGACGGGCTTTACCCAGATGATGGACGTGCGTCGTGCGATGCGCGCGCTGCAGGTTGACGGCCTGGAGGTCATTGGCAAGGGCGCCAACGGAAAGGTGTACCGCCTGGACCAGGAGCGCATCGTCAAAACCTACAACCCCATAACCAACACACCCGAGAAGATTGCGCGCGAGAAGCAGGTGGCCCGCACGGCCTTTGTTGCCGGCGTGCCTTCGGCGCTTTCGTTCGAGATGGTGCGCGTGGGCGACGGGTACGGCATTGTCTATGAGATGGTCGATGCCAAGACGCTGGGCAAGGTGATTGCCAGCGACCCCGAGCACCTTGAGGAGTACGCCACGCGCATGGCGCAGATGCTCAAGGAGCTGCACGCCACCACATTTGAGCCGGGCGCGCTGCCCGACGCCCGCCTTGGCCTGCACACCTGGGTGGACATTGCCGAGCGCAGCGGATACTACCAACCGGAAGTCATCGCGACGGCGCACAGGCTGGCGGACTCCATCCCGCCGCGCAACACCTTTATCCACGGCGACTTCCACCCCGGCAACATCATGGTGGTAGACGACGAGTTCCTGCTCATTGACATGGGCGACGCCTCAGTGGGAGACCCTCTCATCGATCTGATTGGCTCTTACCAGATCATGAGGGTCGTGGCCGAGCATCCCGGCGGCACGGAGCGCTACATGGGACTGACCTCACAGCAGTCCATCCGCGTGTGGGACACCTTTATCCGCGCGTACCTGGGCACCAACGACCCTGCGCAGATCGAAGCCGTGGAACGCAAGCTGCGGTTCTATATGATCTTGCGCAGCATGGCCGGCGTCACGTTCTCAGAGGTGCTCAGTGACGACCAGCGCCAGCAGTATGCCGACTCCATATCCGAGGCTTTGATGGCGGGGATGGACCGGCTGGGGCTGTGAGTGTTGCATTACCTGCACGACAGGAGTGACGACGCGACATGATGTCGCACGCGTGTCGCGACATTGTCGCATGGCGCGACACGTGAACAGCTCGCACAAGAAAGTGCGTAATCATTATCGGTTTAGTTCTTGATGATTCGAGCAAACATGCAGGTCGGTAGCCTGCCAATCCTAAACGAGGTGCCACGTCCCCTCAGATGATTACGCACTTTCGTGTGGAAATGCCATAGCTTACCTTGGAAGACCATCCCACCTACGGGATTGGGACCCACTCCCCCAGGCTGCCTCGCAACCGGACGATGCCGCCAGACAAGGGCCACGCCCAGAAAACTCTGCGCAGACCTGCTCCTGGCGTTTGTGGGCCCGTCCGTCAAATCGTCGCTACTCTTCGTTAGTTTGCCGTACGACCGACTGCCAGTCCGTCGGACTGACGCTACTTGCCTCGAATCTGGACAAAGTAGCGTCAATTCGACGGACGGGCCATCCGCCGTACGCCTAGATATCCAAGAGTGGCGTCAATCTGACGGACGGGCCATCTACCGTACGCCCAGACTACCAAGAATGGCGTCGATTCAACGGGCCGACAGCATGCGGCTGCTGACGAGGCTTCTCGAGGCCTCGCAGGCGTTTCTGGAACTGCTCCGGCAGCGCGGGGAGAATAACGGCAATGCTAGAGGGATGCGCCCAAGGCAGCGGGAAACCGTGCGTGGCCCGCGACGGCCCCTGAGGCAGCAGGGCGTTTTACATCCACGCTCGCATGTTACGCTTGAGCGAAAAACGCCCCTAAAACCAGTCCGCGGCGGACACCCGGAGCTTGACCCCCATGTGTTCGCCGCGACCCTATTCCAACTTATATAGAAGCTGCTGGCTTAGCCGTTGGTCTTCATGTGCCTGTGACGGCTCGTGTCGCCCACGACCTTCTTGCGCATCCTCGTGCTTGCCGCAATCAGGATGACGGTCACCACCAGCAGCACCGCACCGCCAATCATGCAGTAAATCAGTATGCGCTCTATAACCGTAATGCCAAAGTGGTAGAAGTACTGCGGCGCCAGGCCAAGGCCGGCATAGAACTTGGAGACGTACAGCGCGCACGGCACGATAAAACTCATGAGCGCAGCACCTCCCGTGGCGTACGCATAGTAGCGCATTGCACGGTAAAGGTAATCGTGCAGGCGCGAAATCAGCACCGCAAGCAAGACGCACAGCAGCGCCACACCCACAGTACCCGCAATCGCCCAGGTCAGCACCTTACTGCGATACTGCGCGATGGTGCTCAAACCCGGCAGCTGCACCTCCTTGGTATAGATCCCCATGATCTCGTCCACATACGACGTGGCTATCTGTCGAGTTTCGTCGGTCTCCTCGACACCGTCTGCCGCAAACGAGTCAAGCACGTTTTGCGTCAGCTTCTCGCGCATGCTAGTCAGATCGGGTTCGTAGGTCGTGCCGTCAAAGGCGGCTTTTACGTAGCCCTGCGAGTCGACCTTAACCTTGTCCTGGGTAAAGACCCCCTCCAGCACAGACGCATTGATGCCCGTAGGCGTCGTGTAATAACGCGTCTGGTCATTGATGTCATTCAGCAGGTAGCCATAGTAGTTGCTGTCAAAGAAGGAAAGAAAGCTGGTTTTGGGCAGCACGCCCAATTCAAGCACCAACAGCGCCACCAGGGCTACCAGCAGCAGCGACAGAAAGAAGCTAAAGATGTAGCTAACCACACTGCGACCGGCCCCATCGCTTTCGTAGCTGTATGAGCTCATGCGCTATCCCTCCTTCCACACCACGTCTAGGCCAGCCGTGCGGTCGGCAAACACCACCAAGCGATCGGTCTTGCGTCCCGAAATTGCATAGAACGGGTAGCAGGTATACATGATCAGCTCTTC
Source organism: Atopobiaceae bacterium (assembly GCA_017510875.1). Taxonomy (GTDB): domain Bacteria; phylum Actinomycetota; class Coriobacteriia; order Coriobacteriales; family Atopobiaceae; genus UBA1367. The sequence continues at coordinate 4,940 of JAFWLX010000018.1, forward strand.
GTAGTCCTGCGTTGCCTTGCCGTTGACCAGTTCCTCAAGGTCGTTCTCGTTCCAGACCTCTATCTGCCTAATGGTGTACTCGTAGTCGCAGTAGTTGGTGCCAAACTTGATGACATCGCCCACCTCGGCGTACTGCAGGCAGTTGAAGTCGGTCATGTTGTGGCCGGCAAGAAGAATCATCGAGCCATAGCCCGCGGGCTTGCTGATAATCGACTGGCCGGCACCATAGTCCAGAATCTCGTCGGAGTCGTGCCAGAAGACCGGGCAGTCAAGGCCGATGCGCTCGCAGGTTATCTGGCCGTACTGCTCGCCTTCCTCGGGAAAGTGCAACGTGGAACCATCGATAGTCTGGCCCGACGCCGCATCGGCCTTGATGGCATCGGGGTCATAAATGACGGAGAGCTTTGAGTTGAAGTTGGGCGCCTCGCTTGCAATGAAGAGTGACGACATCGATGATGCCGCGCGCCAGACCGGTGCAAACGCGATTGCCAACACCAAGTATCCCAGAACACAAAAAACGACTGGCACACCAAGGTATGCCAGTCGCCTTAAGGTTCTGCTAGATGCGGAACCCATATCTACCTTAGATTAGGCAAACAGGCGGTTCTTGCGAGCGACCACATAGGCACCGCAGAGGACGGCCACAGAAGCGGCAACCACGGCAGCGGTCTGAGCGAAGTCAGCGCCGGTCTGCTTGACGGTGCTGGTGGTGCTAGCAACGGTCTTGCCATCAATCTGGACGGTAACGTCGCCGTTGGCCTGGGCCACGACGGTCATGTTGTACTTCTTGGAATACTTGTTGATCATCGCAGCGATGTCGACAACGTGAGCCTTGGCATAAGCGCGATCCTTGCCGGAGAGGTAGGACTTGATGTCGTTGATGGCGTTGCGCAGGTCGTTGCAAGCGGCAGCGTCAAGATCGATGGCGTCGTTGGACAGAGCGCTGTTGGCAACACCAAGGTACTTGTTCATGCGGCTGGCGCTCATGTACTGGCTAAACGCAGCCTGAGCCTCGTCGCGGAGCTTTGCCTCCTCAGAATTGATGGAACCTGCGAAAGCAGTGGTCACAAAGGCAAAGGACATGAACAGAGCCATCACTGTAGCAAGGAATTTCTTCATTGTGTAATCACCTCATTGGGACGTCTTGTACACAGCGACGTGAATCATTGTCGGGCTTTTGGGAGCAATAGTCAACCAACGTTGGGTTCTTTTCCATGGACGTAACCTAAACGCGACAGCAAGATGTCGAACCATCCCACCCCACCATCCACACACCTACCAGCACGTCGTGTGTTTTACGTACAGTCTGCCAATCTCGTGCTTTATGGTGGAGGCGGACGGCGACGAGCTCTGCGAGAAGCTCGTGGACAACGTCATCACCGCCAAGGGGCACATCGTGTAGACAGCTCCGGCGGCCATGCCCTCTTGCACATGGCTGCCGTTGCACTAAACCTCATCACGGCAGGGCGCCCGCCGCATGCAGGAAAGAACTCGTTACCGTAGGGCGGGAAGAAGACATTGCCGGTCGGAGAAGAGGACTCCCTGCCCCGTCAGACCAAAGCCATCGTACCGCCCACAGGATTGGGGCGACCTCTTCGCCCCTCGGGGAAAGCATGCGCCTGCTTCATCGGAGCCGCACTGCCGCTTCGTGGAACGGTGCGTCAGCATTGCGTGGGATCATGTGCAGTCAGGCATGCTGTACGCAGTATCCTGTCACTCATCCGTAGTTCCCGACCCTATTTCTTACTACACGCGAGCGGGATCTCCACCGGGCAGGTGGCTCCGATGGCGCGGTAGAGCTCGTTTGCGGCTGCGGTCGGCTCGCAGGTGATGACCTTCCCCTCGTAGACCTTGCACTTCTGGTTGCGCGCGGCCGCGAGCGCCTGCGGCATCGGGGTCGACTTCGCGGGCATCCTGGACTGCAGCCGGCACAGCAGCGCCGTCGGCGAACGTGCGCCTGAGGGTCGTGACGTCCACGACATTGCCGGCGGCCACCCGCAGGTAGACGGGCATTCTTGACTATCTCTGGATGACCCTAATCCTACTCTCCCCTCACCTGTACCGACGGTGGAACCTTTGCGGCGAACCTGCCGGGTTGGCTTACCTTTGGTGCTACCCTTAAGGCGTTCACTGCCACGAGCGTACGCGCGAGGCCCTATGTCACACCAACCCGAAGGGAGCCCACCATGAGCGGCACGTCAGGAAGGCCATTGCCGAGGATCACGTTCAACGCCCCCGTCGTGCTCAGCTTCGTCTTCATATGCGTGGCGGTACAGGTGGCCAGTACGCTCACCGGCGGGGCCAGCACGCAGGCCTTGTTCACGTGCTATCGCGGGCCGCTCACAAGCCCGCTCACGTACGTGCGCCTTGTCACGCACGCGTTCGGGCACTCCAGCTGGGACCACCTCATCGGCAACATGAGCTACATCCTGCTGCTGGGCCCGCTGCTCGAGGAGAAGTACGGCTC
>JAFWLX010000179.1 GCA_017510875.1 Atopobiaceae bacterium
ACGACGGTGAAGGCATCCAAGCCGACGCCCTCTGGTGCCCACGCATAACCTCCCCCGCCGTTCGTCGATTCGAGATTTGGTGCAAGGAAGGGCCCGAATTTGGTGCAAATTTGGTGCAAACCGATGCCGAGCTTGGTGCACGACATAAAAAAAGGTCAGAGACACATGCTCTGACCTGCGAAAAGTTGGTGGGCGTTACAAGATTTGAACTTGTGGCCTCTTCCGTGTCAGGGAAGCGCTCTCCCCCTGAGCTAAACGCCCTTAGTCTGGGGTGCCGCTCGCGCAGCAAAGGAAACTATAGACGAACTCCCGCTGCTTTGCAACATCTTTTTTGGCACTTTGAGTCTTCGCATCAGGCGAACTCAGGCCCTGGTCTAACATATGAAATGAACACCTGAGGACACCTTCGGTTTCTGTTCCCCTGCACGTCACTAACTCGTACGAATGGGAGGTGCGCTTTGAACTCCGAAAGCGCCCGCAACGCGTATCACAAGCTTGTCACCATCGCCCTCTCCCTGCTGCTCGCCTGCGGGCTCGCGGCCTTTGGCACGTGTGGCGGCCTGGGCTCAACAACGGCGCTTGCGGAAACCACCCCCATCTCCGAGATTGCCAACCAAGACAACCAGCAGCCCCTCAGCTCAATAGGCCAAAACGTAGAGGAACCCGAAGACGTCCTCCCCACCAGCAATCCGAGCGACGAGACCATAACGGCGGAGGAGGAAGCCGCTATCGAAGCGGAGGAGTCGACCGAGATCAGTGTCCGATCGGGCATCAGCCTTCGCTCATCCCAGATGATCTTGGACTACTACTCTCAGTACAGCGACGCACCGTTCCTGAAGCCATCCACAACGTACAACCACACGCTCGCCCAAATGTCCATCCATATGGCCATCTGCTCAAATCGGCCCATCCCCTATGACAGCAACCTTGTGCTTGTCCCAGACAAGTTCCTCGTCCAATACCTCACCGACTGCGGCTTTACCTCGATCCGAGCCGATGACTACGACAAGACTCCCTCGCTCTACACCGTCGCAACGGCCATGGGCAGCAAGCAGCTGATCGGCAGCGACGGCAAGCCCTTCACGCTCATCGCGGTAGGCGTCTGCGGCGGAAACTACAAGAAGGAATGGCTCTCCAACATGACCATTGGCTCGGACGTGCGCCACAAGGGCTTTGACAGCGCCGCCCGCATGGTCACCGACCGCATCTATGGCTACATAGGTTCCAACCACATCACAGGGCGCATCAAGGTCTGGATCACAGGCTTCAGTCGCGCGGGGGCTATTACCAATCTGACCGCCGCGAATCTGGACGACGCCGGAACCATAGCCAAAGAGGACATCTTTGCCTACACCTTTGCCACGCCGCGAACCACCAGGGAGCCCATGTCAGAGGGCTACGAGAACATCTTCAACATCGTTGGAGCCATGGATCTGGTCCCCCAGATGGCACCTGCTGTCTGGGGCTTCGGCCGCTACGGCAACGACCTCATCCTTCCCGGCGCGGAGACTGACACCGACTTTGGAAACAAGTACGAGCTGATCAAGGACGGCTTCACGAACGTCTACGACAGTGAGACCAACTACAACACGAAGCTCAACCTTGCGCTCCGCTTGGCTATGGGCCTGTTCTTGGAGATCGTCGATAGCCCTGAGGAATACGAGAAACTGCCCGAAGCAACCATCCTCAGCCTGCTCGAGGACCGGTCTCCGCAAAACGTCCTGCGCTCGCTTCGGAGCATCACGGTAACCATGAAAGACGGTGATTCCGAAAAGCAGGTTCTTGAGAATCAGCTCATTGACTTCATTGGCCGCCTAGCGTCCGGTTTTGTCACTGGAGATGACGAGATAGACGCGTGGCGCAATTCTGGGTCAGTGGGCGCTCGCCTGTTCCACGAGCATATCGAGGACCTCTACATGATGTGGATGACCGTCGGCCTGACACCCGAGAAGCTGTTTGCCAAGAGTGACAAGTTCACCTATCTCATCTTCTCTGCAAATGCAGACTTCGTGGTGGAGAACACGGTCTACGACGAACAGTGGTACCGAATCACGGGAGGACGCGAGGTCGAGCGCCTCGATGCCGCACAAGACCGCAACATCAATCTTGCTCTTGAGGTTTTTGAGAACGATCGGCTTGAGGAGCCCCTCGCATTCATGGCGATTCCCTCGGACAGCAGCTACCGCATAACGTGGAAGGGAAGCTCGACAACAGGCGAGGCTGGCCTCGTCTTTATCCTCCCGGCATCCATTGCACTCTCGACCACGTACGACTGCGGCATCCTGCCATTAGACTGTTCGCAAGACTCATGGGAAACGCTGATCGAGACGCAAGAGGGTGAGCTTATTGCCCCGAGCGAGGATGCGTTCGCTGATGACATCGCTAGGTCCATCGACGCCTCGGACATCGCCTGGCTGCTGGGCCTTGACCACATGCGCGGCGGTTGGCGAATCACTATCGCTCAAAATGTCCTGATTGTCTGCTTGTTGCTCATTGCGATGCGGGCAATTGTCGCAAGCATCAACCGTAGAGGCAGCACGGAACGTTGGCAGTTCCGTTTTATATGCAGTTCGCTCATCATGGTCTCGCTCGCGGAGAGCGAGGTGTCGTATTGGCTGTTTGCGGGCACACCACAGTTCAGACTCTTCTGGAAGGCATTAGCCGGACTGGGCGTCCTCCTGTACTGCGTATGCTGCAGGCAGAAGGGCAGCAACGACTTCTGGGACATCTTCATCGCGCTGGCGCTTTGCACCGCTGGCGACCTCGCCATCAACTTCTGGTTCTTGCCAGGCGTCGTCCTGTTTGCCCTTGCACACCTCAACCTCATCCGCCTCTTCCTGCAGAAGCATCGCCTTCGTAAGACCACCTGGGTATGGTGGACGCTGGTCTCGCTGACGTCCGTGTCAGTTGCCATCTCCATGACCCACGGTTTCCCGCTTTCGGCGCGCATCGGAGCGCCCGTGTACGCACCCAT
>JAFWLX010000180.1 GCA_017510875.1 Atopobiaceae bacterium
ACACGCGCGTCTTTTGGGACCATGCCAGAGACGGTGCCGGCGTCGGGAGGGCGACGAAAAACCTATGGGTGTGAGGGGCCCGTGGAGAGCGGGCCCTGGGAACGCCTCTCGCTTGACAACCAATCTCTCATATCAGTCCTCTATGGTCTCACCTATCTCCACAAAGCCTGCCACCAGCGCATCGATGGGGATGTAGCGTCCACGTGCGTAGCGTGTGATCACGATCTTGTTGCGCTTGGGGTCGCGCACGCACACTATGACGGCTGGGTTTATGCGCGGAAAGATTGTATTGCCGCAGGCAGGGCACGTAAGTGCACGCAACGTGCTGTGATGTACCAGCTCTCCCCCGCAGCGGCCACAATACCTATTGCCCGCATACCAACCACCCAGGTGCACGGCCGTATACACCACATACATCAGCTCACGCGGACCTCTGCCTTCCATGCGGAGCACCCGGTTATGCACCAGCCCAAATCCTTCAGGCACATCCGCTAAACCTGTGTTGGGCGCCAGCCAGCACGAGCAATCGTCAAGCGAAAAGAGGTAGGTGAGGCCTTCTGTAGGCACACCTTGCTCTCCCACAAAGGGCAGCTCGAAACCAAGCTTTCCCTCATCCTCAGTGCGCCGCACGGCAACATCTTGACCCCGTACGTAGAGCACGTAATCACCCGCTTTGGGTACGGCATCAGGAAGATACTCGTTAGCCATCCGGTGAGGTGCAATGTCCTGAATCATATGCCTATGGCCCTTCCCTCTCACGAAGCCGATACGCCTATTTGACGCAAAGTATCGCATGCCGAGCGTACGGTGCTCGGCCAGTCCGCCCAATTGACGCTAATTCTAGCGATTTAGCCCAAAGTAGCGTCAGTTTGACGGACTGGCCAAGCACCGTACGTCCAGAGTACGCAAACTATCGTCAGTTTGACGGACTGGCCGTTGGCTGCGTTCCTATTGCTCCATGCGGCGCTTGAACTCCAGCGCAGCTTGGACGGGATCGTCGGCCGAGAGAATGGCACGGCCCACCAACAGCAGCCCCGGACCTGTGGCAAGTACCTGATCTAGGTTATCCAAGCGGATGTTGTCCACCACGGCTACCTCGGCGTGATGTGTGAGGCCTCGTGAAACGTTACGCACCAACGCCAGCGGTGTGCCACCCATGGCGCGTGTGTTGCGATGGAAGACATCGTGATCGTCTTCTAGGCCCTCCTTGCCACGCAAGCCCGAGGGAACAATGAGGTAGCGCACTCCCAGATCCTCCAGCTCGGCCGCACGCTGCACGAGGCCGCGCACACCGGCCATATCGGCCGCCACTGCGCCACCTTGCTCCTGAGCCACCATCACCACAGTCTCGACCTCGCTGTCAGTGGCACCAGCCAGCACGGTCACGATATCCGCGCCGTGTGCAAAGGCACTTTTGGCAATACGCGCTCCGTTATGCCATATCTTGGTGTCGGCCAAGACCTCAACCTGAGGAAACGCCTCGTGAACCTGCTCGACTGCCGCCATACCCGTATCAAGCAGAAGCGGAGTGCCCACCTCGATGATGTCAACGATATCGGCAATGGCGCGCACCAGCGCGATTCCGTCCTCCACACTATAGGTATCAAGAGTCACTTGCAGCTTCATCGTGCGCACCTCGATTCCGGACTCACAAGTTATTTGCACGTCAACATACACGAGAGGGACTGACAAGTAGTCCCAAAAACCGCAGGTAACCCGCAAGCGGTCAGCCTTTGCCGACTCGCGAGACACCATGCGACTGCCCCATCCCTCATGTTAGAAGCTGGGGCAGTCGCAGATAGATACTGAGACCATGACGTTGCTTTTGAGGGCTCGCCGCCTCGACCCTCACGCAAGAATTAACACTACGGTAGGCTTACCTGGCATGACGTGCCACCCGCTTGTGGCACTTGCCTTCCCAAAGCGCTACGATCTCGTCGTGCTTTGCGGGACGCAGCAGGTAGAAGCCCCAAGCACAGAGAAGTATATGTTGTAGTCTTCCTTGACGTCAGCGGGTGTGTCTGCGGTCACGACACCATCAAGGTCGGCACAGAGCCACGGCGTACCCGTTGTGTAGTCTGTCGACTTGTCCTGCGCAATGGTCTGTGGCTCATCCTCAACCTGCGCCTAAGAAGCATCCTGAGAGGATCCACAGGCACCAAGCGCAAAAGCAAGCGAACAAGCAAGCACCAGTTTGATGGCATTTCTCATAATGACCCTTTCAATAACATTAATATCTATGGCAAAGATATCATTTGTCCAATGGCCCTACGTCTTTGAAGTAGCCCACGAGCCCCACAATGCGCCCGTCGCGCGTAAGCGGCATCTTGTTGGCCTCGATGACACGTTCCTCGCCTTTAGCATCTGTTGTTTTACCCCGCACCTTGTGAATGCGATCGCCCTGGAGCACACGCCACTCGTCGTCGCGATAGTGCTGGTTGCCCTCGGTCCAACCCATGTCCTCATCGGTGTGGCCAAGGATGTCCTCAAGGCTCTCGAAGCCGTAATAGTTAAGAAAGTTTTGATTAGCCCCCAAGAATCGACGCTTCGTGTCCTTCCAGAAGATGTTGCGGTCGGTCACCTCAAGCAACCCGGTTAGCAGCGCCTCGTCATCCACGTGCGCATTGGCATTCAGGCGCTGGTGCGCAACGCTCTCAAGCGACAGGTCCAAATCGCGCATGCATGACAGATACTGACGACGACCCTTTATGTCCACGGGAATGATCGCAAAAATGTGACTCTCGTAACGCTCGGAATCGGACAGGGCTATGAAGGTATCTGCCAGATGGTCGGTGGGAGCATCTTTCAGGCGCTCCTCAACCGTCGAGAGGTCGTAGAACTCAAGGAAGCGCTCACGGTCATCAGGATGGATAAAGGTGTTGCAAAAGGCATCTATCTCGTCCTGCGGGGTGCCATCCTCGCGCTGCGCGGTATAGCGCGGCACGTTGAGATAGATGTTTCGCCACGAGCCGTCGTTTCTGTCAAGCAGGTCGATGCGCTTGAAAAGGGTGTAGAGAAAACGCAGCGACTCCTCAAGCAGGCGAAAGTCGTTATAGCGCGAGTAACCTGTGGTGCTGAGCACCTCGACCAGAAAGGCGTTGCGCCCGCGCATGGAACATACATGCGTCACGCCCAGCGTGCATATGTGACCTTCGCTCACAAAGTCAAACTGCTGCGGCTCTTTGGTCTGAAGCGTCTTTGAGGCAGCATAGAGAGCTTTGTTGCGCAGGTCTGAGAGGCTGTCACCCAGCCTCTCGGTAAGCTGCTCGAGGCTGTATCCCCCATGTGAGTACACAAACCGCATGAATGCGCCATTTACCGACAGAAAGCTGATGCGCTGGTCATCACGCACTTCAATCAAGGCAAACGGCTGCGTTCCCAAGAAGGTTGCGGCCTCGATGCCCTGCACGCTGGCACGCGTCCCGTCTATCAGGTTGACGCTTCCCACGGTTTTGTAGTAGCTCTCCTCACCCTCATACTCGTAGGTTTCCGCATGCTCGCGTAAATACGGCAGTATCTCATCGTGTGAGAGGGGCTTGCTAAAGTAGAAGCCCTGCACCTTTTGGCACCCTACTGCTTTGAGAAATATAAACTGGTCTTCAGTTTCTACGCCCTCGCACAACGTCTCAAGCGCAAGACGCTTAATCATGCTGATAGAGTCGGCCACAATGGCACGTGCCCGCTCGTTTACCTCAACCTCGTCAAGCAGTGACTTATCGAGCTTCACCACATCAAAGCTCGAGCCCTCCAAGACGCGCAGGCTGGAGTATCCGCTGCCAAAGTCGTCCAGATAGAGTTTAAAGCCGCCACTCCTAAAGCGCTCAATGTCTGCAAGCAGCATCTCGTCGTTTGAGGCCAGAGCACTCTCGGTCACCTCGATGTGCACCTGATCTATGGGCACGTTGTAGTCCGCCATGACCGAGGTAACGGCGGTGTATATGTCGGTGAGCTCGAAGTCAAGACGGGAAAGGTTTACGCCAAAGGGCACGCTCAGGCCAAGCGTGGCCGCCTCCGCCCACTGCTTGCAAGCCTGACGAATCACCTCTATATCAAGGCGATGGATGAGCTGGTGGCTCTCGAGCTCGGGAATAAACTCGTCAGGACGTAGAAAGCCGTACTCCTCGGACTGCCAACGCGAGAGAATCTCAACCTCGCACACGCGCCCAGTAATGGTGCGTATGATGGGCTGCGCAAAGGCACGAATCTCCCCACGTTTGATGGCGTCGTCAAGATGCTCGACCACATAAGCACGACGCCTAAAGGCAATCTCAAGATCGGCATCAAAGCAACGGGCGTACGACGGGTCGTTTGAGCGGATGGCCTCAAAGGCATAGATGGCCCGCTCCATTGCCTCATGCAGTGTGAGACCGCCAACAATCTCGCACCAACCCGCCTTGACCTTTATGTGACTGGCACTGTTATCCTCGTGGGGTAGCGCCTTGTTCACACGCTCTACCACCTGGTCCACGTCATCTACGGGAATGATTGCCATGAAGGTCCCCGACGAGTAGCGCCCCAACTGATGCTCGGGAAGGCTGGCGCGCAGGCCCTTGGCAATCGTCTTCAGTATCTCTTCGCCGGCGTCCATGCCGTGGCGCGACACATAGGGACCCATATCAAGAAGCGCCAGATACGCCGCCGCATACCTCAGGCCCCGTGCGGAGGCCTTGTTGATGAGCTGCTTTGCCTGATGCGCAAATGCAGCACGATCCTGTAAGCCTGTCAACGCATCACGCGAAAAGCGCTTGAAGCTGGGCATGTGTTCTCTTTCATTCTGGAGCGGCAGTGTGACCCATTTAAGCATAGGCAACTAGTGCAGCGTAGCTCGCATAAGAACAATCCGCGATATAAACTCAAAGCGGCGCGCCCCTCCCAGAGAGACGCGCCGCCAATCAAGGCAAAGCTATATCAAAGCAAAGCTACATCAAGGCACACACGTTCTTGGCAAACTCCACGGGGTCATCCACGGGCAAGCCCTCAACCAGCAGGGCCTGGTCGTAAAGCAGGCTCGCATACATTGCCAGCTTGTCGACATCTCCGGCCTGCTGTGCTGCCACAAGCTTCTGGAACACTGGATGGTCCGCATTGAGCTCGAGGATGCGCGTGGCCTTGGGCGCCATGTTGGCGTCGGGGCCCTGCATCATCACGCGCTCCATCTCAAGCGAGATGGGACCCTCGGTGGCAATGCAAGCAGGTGCATCGGTAAGGTTGGCTGACACACGAACCGAGCCAACCTTGTCTCCAAGAGACTCTGACATGGCCTCAAAGAGGGTCTCGTGGTCTTTGGTTGCTTGCTCGGCAGCACTCTTCTCCTCCTCGGTGGCAAGGTCAAGATCTGCCGTGGAGACGTTAGCCAGCTCGATGTCGCGGGCATCAGTGCCGGCGTTCTCGGAATCTCCAGCCACGGCGTCCATATGATAGGTGCGCATGGCCTGGATCATGAACTCATCCACATCCTGCGTGCAGAGCAGCACGTCATAGCCGCGAGCAAGAGCGCTGGTCACAGCAGGCATCTTCTTCAGACGATCACGGGAATCACCAGCCGCGTAGAGAATCTTGTCTTGGCCCTCGGGCATGGCCTGCACGTACTCGCGCAAGGTGACCATCTTGTCCTCTTTGGCACTATAGAACAGCAGCAGGTCGGCAAGTTCAGAGGCGTTCATGCCATAGCTGTTATAGATACCAAACTTGATGCCACGACCAAAGTTCTCGAAGAACTTCTCGTAAGCCTCACGGTCATCGGCAAGCATGGTGCTCAGCTCGCTCTTGATCTTGCGCTCCACGCGCTTGGCAATGGCACGCAGCTGGGCGTTTTGCTGCAGCGTCTCGCGTGAAATGTTGAGCGTGACGTCAGGGCTGTCCACCACGCCGCGCACAAAGTTGTAGTAGTCAGGCAAAAGGTCGGCACATTTCTCCTGAATGAGCACGTTGGACGAGTAGAGCGCCAGGCCCTTCTCGTAGTCCTTGCTATACAGGTCAAAGGGTGCCTCGCTGGGGATGAACAACAGGGCGTCGTAGCTCAAGGCTCCCTCGGCATGGAACGAGGTGGTGCGCAGAGGATCGGTGTAGTCATGGAATGTGGACTTATAGAACTCGTCGTAGTCGCTCTGCTCAACCTCGCTGACACGCTTCTTCCAGATGGGCGTCATGGAGTTGATGGTCTCAAGCTCTTGATGGTCCACGTAGCGCGGCGCGTCCTCGGGCAGGTCTTCGGGGTTCTCGACCGGCACGCTCTTGGTAACCATCATCTGGATGGGATAGCGCACGTAGTTAGAGTAGCGCTTGACAAGGTCGCGCAGGCCCCACTCGGAAAGGAACCTGTCAACATCCTCGTCGTCTGTGGACTCACGCAGGTAAAGAATTACGTCGGTACCGTGGTCGTTCTCTCCGTCGCGCTCTCCGGGACGGGCCGGCTCGATGGTGTAGCCCTCGATGCCATCGGACTCCCAGGCATAGGCGGTATTGGAGCCAAGGGCACGGCTCACCACACGCACGCGCGAGGCAACCATAAACGACGAGTAGAAGCCCACGCCAAACTGGCCGATGATGTCCATGGCGTCGCCCTGGCTCTCGGCATGCTCGGCCTTGAAGGCCTCAGAGCCAGAGTGGGCAATGGTGCCAAGGTTCTCCTCAAGCTCCTCGGCCGTCATGCCAATGCCGTTGTCCGAGACCGTGATGGTGCGGGCATCCTCGTCATAGGAGATGCGAATGGCCAGATCATCCTGGGTGATGTTTGCCGTGCTGTCAGTAAGCGCAACAAACGAGAGCTTGTCGATGGCGTCAGACGCGTTTGAGACAAGCTCTCGTAAAAAGATCTCTCGGTTGGTGTAGATGGAGTTGATCATAAGGTCGAGCAGTTTTTTACTCTCAGTTTTGAATTCCTTCATACGGTGCACGTTCCCTTCTTGGTTGCAGATGGCGGGTCAACCGCCGATGTATACAAGATGGCTTGTACCCATTTTTATGGGAGCGCTAACACCGTTTTTCAAGAGCGTGGACTGGGGGACCGTCCCTTTTCCACGTTAGCGAGAAGATGGTACCGTTATGTGACGCCTTCTTGCCAACGTGGATAATGGGACGGTCCCCCAGTCCACGCTCTTGGCGGCCTACATCACTATGGTCCTTGACTGCGTCACCACTATATGCACAGGCAGGTCATGCGTGTCGAGCACGCCATCGTCCCGCAGGCTCTCACGCATCTGCTCCTCGCGGCAAAGCCCTACCGACACGCCTTCAAAGCTGGCGAGAAACGTGTCGTAGAAACCTCCACCGTAGCCCAGGCGATAGCCCTGCGCATCAAAGGCAAGCGCCGGAACCAGCGCCAGCATCTGCTCGCCGGTGTCAAGCATTTGCTCGTCACACGCATGCGGATCAGGCTCCCAGATTCCGTGTGGCCCTTGCACCAGCGAGTCAAACGATCTCACACGATACCAGCGCATGTCGCGCGAGTGCGGTACGCACCATGGCAGTGCCACCGTCTTGCCCTGCTCCCATGCTGCCTGTACAAGGCTTCGGGTATTTACTTCTTCACGTACGCTGAGATAGGTGAGCAGCACCCCTGTCTTGGCGAAGGCAGGGAGTTGCTGCACGCGTTTGGCAATGGCGGTATCTGCCATGGAGCGTTTCTCGTCACCCATGGCAAGACGAAGACTGCGCAATCGCCTTCTTAGCTCCTGCTTGCGCGTTTGCACCAAAGAGTCCCCCACGCGCTAGGCCTCAAACGGGAACACGTAGGGCAGCCCCAGCCGATCCCGCACCTCACAGAGCTCTTTCTGCACGGCCTCGCCCACGGGCACGCCCTTGTCCTTGCGCTCCTGCCACGCCAGCCATTCCTTCTCGCCAGCCGTATAGATTCGCTCGTATCCCGGAGCCTTCTGCGACGCACGCAGGGCTCGGCAAATGTCACCAGCAGTCTTTCTAAAGGTGTCCCCACCCGCAAAGGCCTCGGGATCCACCACAAAGAAGAAGTGCCCCAAGTGATACATCTCGCGATTGCCCTGAGCATCAATGCCGTTGAGTGCCTTCATAAACCTCCCACCTGCAAGCGCAGCCGAGAGGATCTCTACCACCGTGGCATATCCGTAGCCCTTGTAACCGCACATCTCATCGCCCGGCCCACCGCCCAGCGGCGCAAGCGCAGCCTTTCCCTCTACAAGCATCTGCAGTATCTCTTCCGCATTGGTGGGCTGGCTTCCATCGCGCGCCACCACCATGCCTGCCGGTACGTCAATGCCTTCGCGCGCGTCAAACTCAATCTTTCCGCGCTGCACAATCGAGGTGGCACAGTCAATGCAGAAGGGAAACTCCTCGTCTGTGGGAAGGGCAATGGTGAGGGGGTTGGTTCCCAGCATGTTCTCGACGCCAAAGGTGGGGGCTATGGACGGACGCGCGTTGGTTCCCACGATGCCAACCATGCCCTCGTTGCTGGCCATCGTGGCCCAGTAGCCGGCTATGCCAAAGTGCGTGGAATTGCAAATGGCCCCTCCCGCCATACCATAGGTGCGCGCCTTCTCTATCAGGCGCTCCATTACGCGATACGACGCAACCATGCCCATGCCGTCATGCGCATCGGCCAAGACAGTGGTGGGAGACTCCTTCACAATCTCTAGGTCGGTAACGGGCAAAAGCGTACCGTCGTCAATGCGGTCAAGATAGATTGGCTTGAAGCGGTTGCATCCATGGCTCTCGATGCCGCGCCGATCAGATTCGAGCAGCACATCCGCGCAGATGGCCGCATCCTCGCGCGGCACACCAAAGCCCACAAAGGCATCGATCATAAAACTGTTCATGAGCCCCCATGGTACGTAGGGCCTTGTCTCCTGCATGGCATGCTCCCTTCTGTTCTACTGACGTGCGCGCGCTGTCTTGCGAGCCTTCTTGACCTCGTACATGCAGGCGTCGGCACGCTCGATAGCCTCATCAAGAGTCAGTCGCTCGTCTTCCGTCACAAGACTTGCGCCCATGGATAGTTCGAGGTCATAAGGCCTATCGTAGCGACGCTTGAGTGCTGCAAGCTCTTCTTCCAAGCGCGGTATGAGGTTGCGGCGGCAGATGAGCAGGAACTCGTCGCCACCATAGCGCATGGCAAAGACGTTCTCGCCTCTTGAGGCACAGGTTATGACCTCGGCGGTGTCGCGGATGGACTGGTCACCCGCCTCGTGCCCGCACCGATCGTTGATGAGCTTCATGTCGTCAATATCCACAAAGATGAACTGCGCCTCATCAAAGTCGCGCAGCAGGTGCTCGTAGGCAATGGTGCCGTAGCGATGAAGGCCAAAGCGGTTGAACAGGCCCGTAAGCTGATCCTGCACATAGAGCTCGTCAAGGCGCAAGTTGGCGCGCTCAAGCACCTCACGTTTGTGCGTGCTCTCGATAAACACTGACATCAACGTGAGGATTATGGTAAGAAAGCCGTATCGATAGATGGGAGAGAGACCCTGCGTTACCACTACGCCTATGCAAGCGGCCTCATGCCTAATGGGCAGCACCATATAGGTAGTTGGCAGCAGCTCGACCTGAGGCGGCAGAAGCGCGTGGGCAGGAAAACGCGCATATACATGCCACTCGTCGCATACGCCCACGTCGTCATTGCCCGCATAGGCCACAAATGACATAGTGTCCCCATAGGGCAGATGCTCGGTCTCTAGATCGCTCTTGCGAAAATCATCGTTAAGCGACAGGTAGACATTCTTGCAGCGCGCCGTGGGAAGAAAGTGCTCGCATTGTTCCATGATGTTGGGAAGCGTCTCGGCGTCAAGCATTGCCGGTTGAAACCGTGCCAGCACTTTGAGGAAGTCGTAGAGCTCATTCTCGGTGGAATACAGGTCGGCGGCAAGACCCCGGGCAAGATACGGGTCGTAGGGATAGCCCGCGGACTCGGACAAGATAAGACGAGCGGGACTCAGCACGCGCTGTGGGTACTCCCTCCCGTCCATAATGCCCATCAGGGTCTCAAAGGCTATGCACCCCATGCCTCGATAGTCGCGATCAACCGTTGCGATGCGCGGGGTAGCGTTGCGCGCCTTGGCACGATTGTCAAAACCGGTGACACGCACCTGATCCGGTACGCGTACTCCATACTGTTGCAGGGTCTCTTGGACACCAACCGCCAGATCGTCATTGCAACAGAAGATGACATCGGGCAGCTCTTGGTCGCTCTGCAGCAACTCGAGGGTTATCTCTGCGCCCTCGGGGCCCTCCCAGCTGCTCCCACCATATATGCCAACGGGTTCAACGCCACAATTGGCACATGCCTCCAAAAAGCCGCGCTTGCGCTCCTGTGCCTCTTTTGAACTTGCCAGCCCATTGATAAAAACGGGCCGCCTGCACCCCTCGTCAACAAGAACCCGCGTAACCAGATCGTACTCGGACTGGTAGTTGTCAGTACCCACCGAATAGACGCCCTGAAGCTCGTAAGACAACGAGACGACTGGCTTGCCTAACGCCCTGATGCCATCCACAAAGCGCTGACGCTGTTCTGGGGGCCAAGTGCGGTTACCCTGAACGAGAAACCCGTCAAAGCGGCTGGGATCGCAAAGCGCAAAGAGGTCGAGCGCCCATTCCCCTGCCTCAGGCCCCTCGTGCTCGCCGTAGGCACTGAAAATGAACAGCGCTGTATCGTCGCGCTCCTCAACACACGACTGCATGCCCTCATAGTAGGCAGACATAATAACGTGGTCCCAGTCAAACGAGAGGAAGGCAACTCGCTTCATGCTCATCCAATCAAACGAGATTTTTGTTCACGTTAGCAGAACACCATGCTTGTGTAGGATTCGCATCGACCAACGCGAGCACCTTCAAGGCCACATAAGGATTCCGAACCAAGTGGAGCACATAAGAGCATGTCAAGCCCCTACGACAGGGGGGCGGACCCGTCTTTGGTCCCGCCCCCCTGGCCTCACAGACACTTGTCCTAGTCGTAGCGCTCGTCAAAGACGCGCTTTGTCTTCTTCTCGCTGCGCGGAAGCACGCCCAGCTCTACAATCTTTACCAGCGGGGTGAATCCGATCTTGTGCTTGACGGACTTTGCCACGCGATGGCGCAAGTCTTCCCACTCAACCGAACCGTTGGTCTCCACATAGATACGCATGGTATCGCGACCGTCCAAGTGGGACAGGCGAATCTGGTACTCGCTCGAGACCTCGGGGAAGGTGGCAAGAATCTCCTCGATCTGTGCGGGGAACACGTTGACGCCATGAATCTTCATCATGTCATCCGAACGCCCCGTGATGGTGTCAATACGCGGGTGCTCGTTGTGGCCACAATCGCACTCGCCCGGGATGATGCGCGAGAGATCATGCGTGCGGAAGCGGATAAGTGGTGCGCCTTCCTTGACCAGCGTGGTGAGCACAATCTCGCCCCACTCGCCATCAGGCACGTTCTCGCCGGTATCGGGATTGATAATCTCGAGGTAGACGTAGTCGCTCCACACGTGCATGCCATGTCCATGCCTGCAGTTGATGCCAATGCCAGGACCATACACCTCGGTAAGGCCGTAGATGTCGTAGTATTCAACACCCAAGGCGTCAATGATGCGCTGACGTATCTTCTCGCCAGAGCGCTCGGAGCCGGTGATGAGCTTGGTCAGCTTGATCTGGTCCTTAATGCCACGACGCTCGATCTCCTCGGCAAGCAACAGCGCATAGCTTGCGGTAGCGGTAAGCACCGTCGATTGCATGTCAACCATAAACTGCAGCTGTTTCTCGGTGTTTCCTGGACCCATGGGAATGGCCATGGCGCCTAGACGCTCGCAGCCCGCCTGAAAGCCGATGCCTGCGGTCCACAGGCCATAACCCGGCGTAATCTGCACGCGGTCCTACTCGGTTACGCCCGCGTACTCGTAGCAACGGGCAAACTGGATGGCCCAGTCATCTACATCCTTTTTGGTGTAGGGGATGATGACGGGCGTACCCATGGTACCGCTGGAGCTGTGGATACGCACGATCTCGTCTTCAGGCACGGCAGAGAGTCCCAGCGGATAGGCCTCGCGCAGGTCTTGCTTCTCGGAGAAGGGGAGCTTGTAGAAGTCCTCGGCTGACGAGACGCCCGTAACACCCGCCTCCCTCAGCCGCTTGCCGTAGAAGTTGTCGGAGGCAAGCAGGCGCTTGATCTGGGTATCCACCTGCTTGAGCTGCGCATCATTAATCTGCATAGCGTTTCCTTTCGTTAAAGGTCAATTCTACTTGCTGTAACACAGGGCTTTCTCGTTGAGCTCCCAGAGCTTCTGCGGCAGAAGGATGTGCAGGGCATCGCGCAGGTCATCTACCGTAAGGCCCAAAGCACCTGCACGGGCGGCCGCACCAAGCAACACGACGTTCAAGCATTTGGCACTACCCAAGTCTGCGGCAGCGCGGTCGGCATCCACCTCTACAAGCTTGTCAACCTCGCTGTGCAGGTAGGCCAGTATCGCCTCAAGATCGTAGGCAGGACCTCCGGTCATGGCGCTTACGGGAACCACAGGACGAGTGCTTGTGATCACGCATCCCTCCGGCTTGAGGTAAGGCAGCTGACGCACCGCCTCGGCAGGCTCAAAGGCAATCAAGAGGTCGGCTGTGCCAGAGGACATAAGGGGGGATGCAACACCCTCCCCCAGTCGCACGTGGCTAAACACACTGCCGCCACGTTGAGCCATGCCAATGGTCTCGGCAGTCTTTACAGGTATGGCACGCTCCATGGCTGCGGTGGCAATGAGCTTTGAGGCCAAGATGGTCCCCTGACCGCCCACGCCACAAAGAATGATGTTTGTGCTCATAGGCGCTCCCCTCCCGATATCGCACCAAACGGGCACACCTGCTCGCACAAGGTGCAACCGGTGCATAGCGACTGGTCGATTCTTACCTTGCCGTCGGCAGGAACAAGCGCGGGACAACCCAGCTGCTTTACACAGCGCTGGCAGCCCACGCACGTAGCGGAATCCACCATGCTCTTGGCACTGGGCTTTGCCAGCACCACACAGGGACTCTTGAAGATGATGGCCTTTACGCCAGGCAGCTCGGCAGCCTGCTGTACGGTCTTAATTGCCCGTTCCAGATCAAGCGGGTCCACCGTCTTGACAAACGACAGCCCAATGCCCCGCAATATGGCCTCGATCGACACCTTCTGCACCACCTCGCCCATCATCGTGCGACCGGTACCCGGATGGGGCTGGTGCCCGGTCATGGCGGTAGTGGAGTTGTCCAGCACCACAAGCGTGAGGTTTGCCTGGTTGTAGAAGGCATTGACAACACCCGTGATACCGCTGGCAAAGAAGGTGGAGTCACCCACAAAGGCAAAGCAGGTCGTGTCGGGCTCCACGTGATATATGCCCTGTGCGATGGTTATGCCGGCACCCATGCACAAACAGGTGTCCACCATGTCAAGCGGTGCAGCATTACCTAAGGTATAGCAGCCAATGTCGCCACAGTAGAGGGTCTTGCGGCCTGTCATGGCACGCTTCACGGCATAGAAGCTGGCGCGATGCGGACAGCCCGCGCAGAGCACAGGCGGGCGCACAGGCAACGTGGGCGCGGGCGGGCGAGCGGGACCTGTCTGTTGGTCCACGTCATCGCCCTCTGCAAGGAACGCTTGGATGGCAGCCCTCACACTCTCAACGGTATTCTCGCCCGACGGCGCTATATCACCCGTAAGCTTGCCGCGTATGCGCACGTTAAGGCCATACTTGCCGCACACGTAGGTAAGCTGTCTCTCAATCACGGGATCAAGCTCTTCTATGCACAGCACCTCGTCAAGATCTTGCAAGAACTCGGCCGCACGACGCTCGGGAAAGGGAAACGGTGTGGCCACACGCAGAATGCGCACATGGCTGTTCTCGTCAAGGTTCTCGCGCACGTAAGCAAAACTGATGCCATGG